>NZ_JAIMBZ010000119.1:0-1266 GCF_025499445.1 Acidiphilium sp. AL | reverse complement strand
CGGCCTGAACGCCACCTCGCAACATCAATGACCACGCTCAGAACAACAATCGCCCGCACCCTCGCCAGAACCCTGCCTAGATGCCCGTGTTGCCAACGACAAATCGAGAATGCTCGATTTATGACACAGTAAGATTAGGGTAAAGCTGGGCGGGGTGGTTGGGGCGTATAATTTGACGATCAGCTTCAGTAAGCGCCGCGAGAGAATAGCGGTTGTTGCCGTATGGCGATTTTTATAGTATAAAAGGCCATATGACAGGAGTTGCCTATGTCTCTGCTTAGCCAGATCACCGTTGCGCCAAAGCCTTTTTCGGCTGACCCGATCACCGATGAAGAGGCAGGCGCCATGTTCCGTGCGGTCCTCAACCTCTTCCGCCTTTGGGGGGTGACAGACGACCAGGCCGCGATCATCCTCGATTTGCCGCGCCGGACCTTCGCCCGCTGGAAAGCCGGCGAGATTGGCCGGATTGGCCGCGACGGCAAGGCCAGGCTCTCCAACCTCATGGGAATCCACAAAGCCTTGCGGATCATTTTCAAGGAGCCAGCTCGGGGCTATGCCTGGATCAAAGCCCCGAATACGGGCTTTGGCGATAGCTCGGCTTTGGATGTCATGCTCCATGGTGAATTAGCCGACCTCATGCGTGTGCGGAATTATCTGGATGCGGAGCGTGGCGGCTGGTGATCGACCCGTCGATCGTACCCATCTCGCCGGTTCATTGGGTTGGTGCCAGGCGGATCATCCGCAGCTTGTATCCGCCTATCGATTTGTTTGAGGATATTGCCGATCCAGAAGATTGGCCCTTGTTGATTGCCGCCGAGCAGAAGACCAATCCGCGCCTCATGGAAACGATCGGAGCACTTGATCTGGTGCCGGTGGCGCGGCGCGTTTCCGGGCCGGGGGCGAGCTACCTCATGGCCCCCTTCACGCATGTCAGCCTTGAGCGGCCGAGCCGGTTCAGTGCTGGTGCCTATGGCGTGCTTTATGCCGCGCGAGCGTTCGAGACGGCCGTGCTTGAGACCATTCACCATCATGCCCGTTTCATGGCGCAGACCAGCCAGTCGCCTGGTTGGACATCGCAATTCCGTGAGCTTGTGCTGGATATTCGGGCTTCACTCCATGACCTGCGGGCTACGGCATTCACACAATTTACTTGCGCCCGTGTCTGACCTCTGATTCCCTGCGTCGCTCCTGGATTTGGAGGGATGAGGTGGGTAATCGAGGCGGTGAGCTTGGTCATTTTGGTGATGCGCGCCGAGCGGCGATGGG
>NZ_JAIMBZ010000118.1:0-1281 GCF_025499445.1 Acidiphilium sp. AL | reverse complement strand
ATACGAGATGACATTGAGTCCTGCCGCAGGACTTGCTGCAGCTGACCTCGTGGTGCTCTTCCGTAGCGCTGTGAAGCAGATCGCGCGCCGGCATGGGTATCACGCGACTTTCATGTGCCGTCCGCGCATCCCGAATGTCATTTCTTCCGGTTGGCACCTGCACCAGTCGCTCACCGGCCCGGATGGTGGCAACGTGTTCCGCTCCACCGACGGCGAGGACGTGCTTTCGCCAGTCGGGCGCTGCTATCTCGCGGGCCTGCTCGTACATGCTAGCGCTGCGGCGGCGTTCAGCACGCCGACGATCAACGGCTATAAGCGGTATCGCCCGTGTTCGAACGCGCCGGAACGCGCAATCTGGGGTCGCGACAATCGTGGCGTGATGGTACGGGTGCTGGGCATGCCTGGCGATACCGCGACGCGGTTGGAAAACCGTGTCGGGGAGCCGGCTGCTAATCCCTATCTCTACATGGCGTCGCAAATTGTATGCGGCCTCGACGGCGTCGATCGCGGTCTTGATCCGGGGCCGTCCGCCGACACGCCGTACGAGACGTCAGCTACGTTGCTGCCGCACTCGCTCGACGTGGCACTCGATGCCTTGTCGCAGAGTGCCTGCTTGCGGCGCGGCTTCGGTGACGCCTTCGTCGACTACTATCTTCATCTCAAACACGCCGAGCTTGCCCGCTTTCGGGCCGAAGTGACCGAGTGGGAGCAGCGAGAATACTTCTCGATCTTCTAACACCGCGGAGAAGTCGAGTCTCAAAATCCACGATGGGGTATGTTGATTCAAAAAGCCGTCCGCGGCACGAACACGAACCAGGGGGCCATGATGAAAATAAAACTTACAAAAATCGTGACTGCAGCAAGCTCGGGTCTGGTGCTAGCAGCACTTGCAACAGGACCGGCATTCGCCATGAACGGGCCGACGCAGACCAAGTACAATCTTGGATCTCTCGGCGAATACAGTATCAGTGGCGGTGTCGACGGATATGGTGTAGTTTACAACAATGGCACCGGAAATCTGTTCAACCAGAACCCTCAAAATGCTTCGGCCGGGCTAGCCAACGCACTGATCGACATCCAAAAGACGTCTGGACTCATTCAATTTAATTTTGAGGCCGGTGAATATACGTTCCCAATTCTGGGGCTCAAGACTCCCCTCATTTTCACACTGCCCCGAAAGTCTCGGCGAAGACGGGCAGGTCGGCGAGCATATCGGCGAATTTCTGGACCAGTGGCAGCAGGCGAGGCTCCGGCATGGTGGGGATGAGTTCGTATAGCATG
>NZ_JAIMBZ010000117.1:0-1324 GCF_025499445.1 Acidiphilium sp. AL | reverse complement strand
ATCATCGCACGCCTCGGTGGCTGGAACTGCTACTACAAGCCGCCAGGACCAAAAAACATGCGCGCCGGATGGGCACGCTTCGCCTCCATGGCCACAGGATTCATCATCGCGGCTCAGTCAAATGCGTGAATCCCGTAGCCTAATAGCCTAATAGCCTAATAGGCCCAGTGACCGCGAAGCTGTGCGTTTTGGCCGCCGGCAGAAAATGCTTTGTTCCCACACTTTGAACTGGAAAGTTGCAGATTCAGGCGGGAATGGGCGCGACTTTCGACATTTCGCCGACCCGTGCTGATCCAGCGACCGCGGGAAAGTCCTGTATCTCCCAGAGTTGGAGTGCAGACTTTTGACGAAATGCCCGTTTCGTAAGGAGTTCAACCCGTTGTTTCATCTCTTGGAGGCTGAAAGGGGAGCCGACACGAAAGTATCTTCGCTGTACGCCAGACATGAACGCCGCAAGAACGTTTGTCCGTTTTCCCGGCCGAAAACGGCCTTGTCCATGTTCTCATTGGCTGGCGAGGTTCTCGGACATTCTTGAAACCGTCCGATAAATTCTCGATTCCCGGACAAGCGTACGTAAACGATACTTTCGTGTCGGCTCCCCTGAAACCAGGATGCAGGTTCCAGAATGGCCAAAACGCACAGCTTCGCGGTCACTGGGCCTAATAAGAACAAATGGTAGGGGCATTGGTTTGACATAGGTTAGTCATTGGAAGGCATCTCTGTCTCTCCGGGAAACGGAGAACCAATGGGTCCGCAATGTGAAAACAATTAGTATCCTATGCTTAGGCAATGAGTAGACAATGCCTAGACCACGATTACTCTTGCTGGTTCCTTGTTGGGAATGTATCGTCTCCGAATGGCCGAAAAGACACCACCCAAGTTTTACGGAGCCGCCCGTGTGGCCGTGCGTGCAATGCGCGATGTAATCGAGGCGGAGCTGGCCGCGGGACTCACGCTCAAAGAGATTCATCAAAAATATCGAGACAGATGCACCGTCTCGTATGAGCGGTTCCGTATTCACATCTCGCGTGAAATTACCGGCACCGCCGGTTCACGGGGTGGCCAGGTGCCACTGTTCTACAAGCAGAAGCCTCCTAGCCTACAGGTTAGGCCGATCGAGAGAGACGGAAATACGCATATCGAAGCGCCGGCGCCACCGCCATTTCAAGATCAACGGAGTTTTCCGGTATCTGCTCATCCTGGTCCGTCGGCCAGTTGAATCGATTGTGAATTGACGTGACCACGGCGGATACGATTCGACGGGAGGCGTGAGCGAGCTTCCTGACCTGTCCCTTCTATCGCATGCTGAGAAAGACGCGCTGAT
>NZ_JAIMBZ010000116.1:0-1395 GCF_025499445.1 Acidiphilium sp. AL | reverse complement strand
CCCATCGCCCCAGTAATTGTCGGCCAGAGCCTGCTTGCCGGTGAAAATACGGAACAGCACGTAGAAAAAGATCAGCGTGCTGATCCCGGAGATGATCGTTCCCACCGACGAGACGTAGTTCCAGCCTGCGAACGCGGTCGGGTAGTCGGGGTAGCGGCGTGGCATCCCGGCGAGGCCGAGGAAATGCTGCGGGAAGAAGGTCAGGTTCACGCCGATGAAGAAGGTCCAGAAATGCAGCTTGCCGGCCCATTCGGGATATTGCCGGCCGTACATCTTGCCGATCCAGTAATAGAACCCGGCGAAGATCGCGAATACCGAACCCATCGACAGCACGTAGTGGAAATGCGCGATGATGAAATAGGTGTTGTGCAATTCGGTATCGAGCCCGGCATTGGCGATCACCACGCCGGTCGCACCGCCGACCACGAACATGAAAATCATGCCGATCGCCCAGAGCATCGGCGTCTTCAGCTCGATCGACCCGCCCCACATCGTCGCGATCCAGGAAAACACTTTTACCCCGGTCGGCACCGCGATGACGAGCGTTGCCGCCTCGAAATACACTTTCGAGTCCACCGAAATGCCCGAGACGAACATGTGATGCGCCCAGACCACGAAGCCGACGAAGCCGATCGCGACCATCGCATAGACCATGCCGAGATAGCCGAAGATCGGCTTTTTCGAGAAGGTCGAGACCACGTGGCTGACAATGCCGAACGCCGGCAGGATCATGATGTAGACCTCGGGGTGGCCGAAGAACCAGAACAGATGCTGGAACAGCACCGGATCGCCGCCGCCGCCCGGCTCGAAGAACGAGGTGCCGAAATTGCGGTCCATGATCAGCATGGTGATCGCGCCCGCGAGCACCGGAATCGCCAGCAGCAGCAGGAACGCGGTCACCAGGATGCCCCAGACGAACAGCGGCATCTTGTGCATCGTCATGCCGGGGGCGCGCATGTTCAGGATGGTCGCGATGAAGTTGATCGCGCCGAGCAGCGAGGAAATCCCGGCCAGATGCAGCGAGAACAGGGTGAAATCGACCGCCGGCCCAGGCTGGTAGGTGATGTCGGACAGCGGCGGATACAGCGTCCAGCCGATCCCCGAACCCGCGCCCACCATCAGGCCGAGATTGACGAAAATGAAGCCCATGAACAGGAACCAGAAGCTCATGTTGTTGAGCCGCGGGAACGCCATGTCCGGCGCGCCGATCATCATGGGCACGAACCAGTTGCCGAACCCGCCGATCAGCGCCGGCATCACCATGAAGAAGATCATCAGCAGCCCGTGCGCGGTGACGATCGCGTTCCAGGTCTGGCCCGAGGTGATCAGCGTGTTGTTCGGATGCATCAACTGCATCCGCATGATTTCCGACAGCACCCCGCCTTCGATCCCGGC
>NZ_JAIMBZ010000115.1:0-1407 GCF_025499445.1 Acidiphilium sp. AL | reverse complement strand
TGGTGCGCTCGACCCTGCGGTTCCGGCCGGACCGGATCATCGTCGGCGAGGTCCGCGGTGCCGAAGCCCTCGACATGCTGAAGGCGTGGAACACCGGCCATCCCGGCGGCATCGCCACGGTCCACGCGAATTCCGGGCGTGCCGCGCTGTACCGGCTCGAGCAGCTCATCCAGGAAGCGGTCGTCACCGTGCCGCGCCGGCTGATCGCCGAAGCGATCGACATCGTGGTGTTCATCCAGGGACGCGGCCTCGCCCGGCGGATCGAGACGATCAGCGAAGTCACCGGCCTCGACGCCAATGGCGATTATGCCCTGGCCGACCTCAACCCGTACCGGTCGTTTGCGCCGTAACCGAAAGGACCAACCATGTCTTTGCACCCGCCCAGTTCATCGCCGACCACACTGTTTTTCTCCGCGCGACCGTCAGAAGCTGCGTTCGCGGCCAGGTACGCACGGACCGCACCATCGCACGCCGCGGCACCCCGGTCCGGTCGATCGAGAAGTAAAATATCGCTGATCGGCGTGTGGCGATGCGTGCCATCGCCAACGCCGGCGCCGACACCAGCCACGTCGTGCCCGTCCGCCCGAATCTCCCCCATCCTGTGCCGCATCGGGTCCGGTGCGTTGCTCACGCCGTGGCTGGGCAATGTGGCCTATGCCGCCGGTTCGAACATGCCGTGGGAACAGCCGCTGCAGCAGATCCTCGATTCCGTGCAGGGACCGGTCGCTAAGATCGTCGCCGTGCTGATTATCATCGTTACCGGCCTGTCGCTCGCCTTCGGCGAGACCTCGGGCGGTTTCCGGCGGCTGATCCAGATCGTCTTCGGGCTCAGCATCGCCTTTGCCGCCAGTTCGTTCTTTCTGTCCTTCTTCGGCTTTGGCGGCGGGGCGCTGGTCTCGTGAGCACGCCTGTCGATGGGTTCGAGGCGCCCCTGCACCGCGCACTGACCGAACCGATCCTCCTGGGTGGATCGCCGCGTGGCATCGCCATCGTCAACGGCACACTGGCCGCGGCCCTCGGCCTTGGTTTGCAGATGTGGCTGGCGGGCATTCTGTTTTGGGTGGCGGGACACACACTCAGCGTTTTCGCCGCCAAGCGCGATCCGGATTTCGCGCCGGTGCTCGTCCGCCACCTTCGCCAGCGAGGTTTTTTCTCATGTTGAACCTCGCGGAATATCGCACCAAATCCGACCGGCTGGCCGATCACCTGCCCTGGGCCGCGTTGGTGGCACCCGGCATCGTTCTCAACAAGGACGGCAGTTTCCAGCACACGCTGCGCTTCCGTGGTCCTGATCTGGAGAGTGCCACAGAGGCGGAACTGGTCGGTACCTGCGCACGGCTGAACAATGTGCTGCGGCGCTTCGGCTCCGGCTGGGCGCTGTTCTTCGAGGCCGAGCGGTTCGAGGCG
>NZ_JAIMBZ010000114.1:0-1581 GCF_025499445.1 Acidiphilium sp. AL | reverse complement strand
TCGGGCCGAACTGGGTTCGCTGCCGCCTGGTCAAGCTCGAACGCGCCAGCGAGGACGGCGCCACCCACATCGCCCTCTGGGAGCCGCGCGACCGGAATTGACGCCAAAGCCCCGTCGCGAGCCATCGCGGCGGGGCTTTTTTCTCCCGTGTCATCGCAATTGCGAGATCATTTCGCCGCGGGGATCGATTTCCCCAGGGGCCGGTTTTCGAGCGTCCCGAACCGCGCTGTCCCATGACCATTCTGGTCCGTGATGCGGCGACCGACGCCGTCGCCGCCCACATCGGCACAACGGGGATTGGACCATGGACGACGAGATCAAACGCGCGAACGACGCCAAAAAAGGCAGCCCTTTTCTCAACACGGCCCAGGCCGCGTATTATGTCGGGCTGTCCGGCCGCGCACTCGAGAAGATGCGCCGCCAGGGGCGCGGCCCGCGCTTTCGCAAGCACGGCCGTTATGTCCGTTACCATATCGCCGATCTCGACGCCTGGTCGGAATCGAGCGGGCGGACCGTGACAGAAGGCGCGGTGGCGCCCCCATATTCGGGGCCGGCGGGGCAGGGGGGACCACATGCCTGAGCCCGCCTTTTTCCGGCCCCGCCACCGTCGCGGGCGCTTTCACCGGAGTAGATACCTTGCCGTCGGAGCGCTCGGGCTCGGCCTGATCGGTGTCATCATGCTGGCCAAGCCACGCCCGCTCGTCATCTACAATGCGAGTGCCAGCGCCCCGATCGGCTTCTATCGCGTGCTGCCCTTGACCGCCCTCTGGAAGGGCGAACTCGTGCTGGTCAGCACGCCCAGATCCGTGCGCCAGCTGGCCGCCGAACGCGACTATCTGCCGGCATCCGTGCCGCTGGTGAAGCGGATCGAAGCGCTTGGTGGCGATACGGTCTGCGCCCATGATCGTGACGTCGCCATCGATGGGCACTATGTCGCCCGCCAGCTCGCCGCGGATAGTCTTGGGCGCCCGTTGCCCGATTGGTCCGGCTGCCAAAGACTCGGACCGCATCAGGTTTTCCTGCTCATGAAAGGCGTGCCGGACTCCTTTGACAGCCGGTATTTCGGTCCAGTCCCGACGCGGTCGATCATCGGCAGGCTGCTACCGTTGTGGCGCCGGTAACGCGGCTGACGCTGGCGGGTTTGATCGTGGGATTGGCGCTGAGACCGTCGATCGTCATCGCCGGATCGGCACCAGTCCAGCATGCGATTGCTAAATCGCCGCTCGATCGCTGGCAGGATTTGATGGACGAGGCATCGCGACGTTTCAATGTCCCGGAAGCCTGGATTCGCGCTGTGATGCGCGCCGAAAGTGGCGGCCACACCATGCTCGACGGCCGCCCGGTCACATCCCGTGCCGGCG
The DNA here is from genome assembly GCF_025499445.1 of Acidiphilium sp. AL. NCBI lineage: Bacteria > Pseudomonadati > Pseudomonadota > Alphaproteobacteria > Acetobacterales > Acidocellaceae > Acidiphilium > Acidiphilium sp. AL. The sequence continues at coordinate 220 of NZ_JAIMBZ010000114.1, read as the reverse complement.
CCATGGGTCTCATGCAGCTGATGCCGAAGACCTATGCCGCGCTGCGCATCCGCTACGGTTTGAACGCCGGCCCGTATGATCCAAAGGACAACATTCTGGCCGGAACGGCTTATCTGCGCGAACTCTATCAGCGCTTCGGCTATCCCGACTTGTTCGCCGCGTACAATGCCGGACCTACCCGGTTCGCCGCTTTTCTTGATGCGCACCAGCCGCTTCCCAC
>NZ_JAIMBZ010000113.1:0-1602 GCF_025499445.1 Acidiphilium sp. AL | reverse complement strand
CGGCCTGAACGCCACCTCGCAACATCAATGACCACGCTCAGAACAACAATCGCCCGCACCCTCGCCAGAACCCTGCCTAGATGCCCGTGTTGCCAACGACAAATCGAGAATGCTCGATTTATGACACAGTAAGATTAGGCCGGAGACGGCCGTTATGCCATCGCGGGAATGTCTGCTTTTTCTCGATATCGCGTGCTGAAGCGGACAGGCCGCTTTCCACCACCTCTCGCCGTTCCTGTGCGATCCGTTCGGGCTGGCAGCCTCATCGAACGAACGACGGCTTTTGAGCAAGGGTCACAGGCGCTGAACGTGGCTGTGACAATGGATTCTGGCCCACTTGTGCTGATGAATTCTGGCCCACCTCCCGGGGTTGGACAGGCAGGGCCGCCCCGCGGGGCGGCCCTGCCTGTCAGCGGTTCTTTTTCTCCTTCCTGTTCATGATTTGGCGGCCTTCCGTTGCGCCGTGGTGCGGCGGAAGCGATAGGAGTCCGTCCCCGTGGTAATGATGTGCGCACGGTCGGTCAGGCGGTCGATCAGCGCCTTGCACAGGCGCGGATTGGGGATGACCTGCGACCACTCGGAGAACGGCAGGTTGGTGGTGACGATCACCGCGGCTTTCTCGGCCCGATCGGCGATCACCTGGAACATCAGTTCGCACGCCGTCTCCGCCAGCGGCACGTAGCCGAGCTCGTCGATTCACGTTGAGCTCATCGTGATCGACTTATGTGCAGCGCGCAGTGATGTGGAGCTGGAAGGCGTCAACTCCAGCCGACGAAGGTTTGAGGGCCGCCAACTCCACATAACTCGGTTACGGAATCATAGCCGCTTCAGCCAGTCGACGATATTGATCGCGGCTGAATTCACGTGACCAGCGCGAGGCGGCGCGAGTATCTCGGGGAACACCTGCATCAGCGCCTGACGTTTCAGATCGAGATCCGCCCTGGCGTAGGTCATGGTGGTATTCAACGTTGAATGCCCGAGCCACTGACTGATGGTCGCGAAGTCGACCCCGGCCTTCAGCAGAAATATCGCTGTCGTGTGGCGCAGGGAATGGGGGTGGATCCGCTTCTCTCGCAGAGTGTCGACTGCTGTTGCTCCGGCTTCGACATGCTTCTTGAGGAGGTAGCGGACGCCGAAACGAGTAAGCTTGGTGCCCTGACGGTTCATAAATAGCGGCGCGTCACTATCTCCTTGAAGAACCGCGGACTGGGAGAGATCCCGCAGGAGGCGCGCGGTTTGCGGCCAGATCGGGCATAGTCGGGTTTTGCCGCCCTTGCCCCGCAGGCGTACCTGGTGGGGCGGTTCGGTACGGATGTCGCGCAGACGCAGATCAAGGATTTCCTGAACGCGACCGCCGGTATTGAGCATCAGTGCGAACAGGGCATAGTCGCGTTTACCCGAAGGTGTCGAGCGATCGATGGACTTAAGCAGCGCTTCGACCTCCTCAGGCTCCAAGTATTCGATTGGGGTGTTTCGAGCACCGCGCTTGAACGGCACTCCCAGTACGCGTTGCAACTCGGCCAAGTGTGCAGGCTGCTCGGTGGCGAGGAACCGGGCAAATGTATGCAGGGCTGCCAACCGGGTGTTACGGGTAGCGACGCT
>NZ_JAIMBZ010000112.1:0-1661 GCF_025499445.1 Acidiphilium sp. AL | reverse complement strand
GGGAGAACCACGCTACCCTGCGCAGCATCGGTTATGTTGAGCGGGGGCGATCCACGACGTTAACTAAGGCCGGGAAACGGCCTCGACTCCACATCACTGCGCGCTGCACATAAGTCGAGTCACGTTGAGCTCAACGTGACTCGATGAACTCGGCTACCTGCCGTTCAGCCAACCGGGGGCACAGCTACTGTTCCACCTGATCAGCAAGCTCTACGAAAACACCTCCCTGCTGATCACCACGAATCTCGCCTTTGCCGATTGGCCGCAAGTTTTTGGCGACGCCAAGATGACCACCGCCATGCTCGACCGCCTGACCCACCATTGCGATATCATCGAAACCAGCAACGAAAGCTGGCGCTTCAAACACCGAAGCTGACCAAAAACCCTCCCCCAGACCCCCACCCGGCTTATCCACGTGGGTGCACAGGCCCCCCCACGCCCTCCGCCGCTTGCGCTCGATGGCGCGCGTCGAAGGCCGCGGGTCCCCCCTATGCACTACGTGGATAAGCCCCCTCCACTAACGCCATACCTAACGACGAAGGGGGTCGGAATTGGACGCAAAAAAGGGGTCACGGTTGGACGCGATTTGACAACATGGATACAATATAGTATTCAGCAAATGCTTGGTTATACTATTAATTGGATTTTGTTAATGTTTATGTTTTCTTTAATAGCCGTTTATCTCCGTATTCTGGGAGTCACTATTTCGTCAAAACTTGCGATCGCGCTATTTGCTTTCGAAACTGCGGTGCTGTTGGTAGCATCACTCGCAATGATAGCCACACACCTTCGTTTTATTTCTATACAACCGTTTAGTTTTATAAAATTATTTGGAAATTTTAGCGATCTTGGGCTGGCATTTCCTTTGGCAGTATATCCATTTCTGGGTTCGAGTAATGCAGCTGCCATGGCTGAAGAGGCGAAGAGGCCTCATTCTACTATTAGGATAGCGGTTTTTTCGGCTACAATATTTGCCTTGTTATTATATGTTTTCTGTGTTTATGCTACAATCATTGGGTCTGGATTTAATAAAAAACTACTTACTCATGGAAACTACCCATTGATATCTGTCGCCGATCACGCATTGGGAAATTTTTCGTTTATTCTTCTTATTGCCGGGATTACAAGTACAATATCTCTGACTATTGTCATCATGAATGCGATATCTCGAGTAATTTACAATCTTTCAAAAGAAGGTGTTTTACCGATCAGTCTATCAAATGTTCATAGCCAGAGGGGAACGCCGTATATTTCACTTTATTTTGTTTTTAGCAGTTCAATTATTGTCGCCCTTGTGCTTGGATCTATCTTTGGTCCAACTAATGCATTTAATTGGACGGGAACCCTTGGGACGATTCCATTGATTGTAGTATTTCTAATAGTTAACGCGGCTCTTCCATTTTATTTTTACAAAAATCATCGTGCAGATTTTTCGATAATATTCCACTTATTATTTCCGTTGTTCGGTAGTATAGTGTATTTAGTTCCACTGTACGCGTCTGTGGAACCCGGGCAACCAACTCCTAAGAGTCTGACTCGGAACTCATGTGTAACGAGCGAGTCGGCGGGTGAGGAGCATGACGGATGCGGCGTAGAGGAAGGCGGTAGCGGAATGGATTGTACCCTCGAAATCCTTTGCCAGACGCCGGTTCCGGTTGAGC
>NZ_JAIMBZ010000111.1:0-1732 GCF_025499445.1 Acidiphilium sp. AL | reverse complement strand
GAAAAGAGAGGGGAGTCTGAACTGATCCTCAGGCCGGCGTTATTATGCCGCTTCCTTCACAGCGATCACCGCCTCCCAGGCCGAGTTGCGGACGGAGGTCGGCATAATCCGGAAGTCGGCATGATGCACCTAATGCCGACATCGGCATTAGGTGCATAAAACGGCCAACGTGCTGAACAAGATGCCGAAGGTTCTGCAACCGGCTGCCAAGGCCGATCTGCGCGAAATCTGGACCGCGCCGGATCGTGCGGCAGCCGAGACGGCGATTGCCACGTTCGCCGAGAAATACGGCGCGAAATACGACAAGGCGGTCACATGCCTGGTCAAAGACCGTGATGTCTTGCTGACTTTCTACGATTTCCCGGCCGAGCATTGGGACCATCTGCGGACGTCCAACCCGATCGAGAGCGTGTTCGCCACGGTGCGCCACAGAATGGTCCGAACCAAAGGGGCGCTGTCGCAGGACACTGCTCGGCTCATGGTCTTCAAACTCGTCACCGCAGCCGCCAAAACCTGGCGCAAACTCAAAGGAGAAAATCAGTTGCCCAAGGTCATTCAGGGCATTACCTTCCAAAACGGCGTCGAGGTCATCCAGACGCCAGCACAGAACGCCGCCTGATCACCGGCGTCACCCAAATTCCGCCATATCGTATCCTCGTCCAGCAGCAAATACTCCGCAACTTCCGAAACGCTCTTGCCCGCATCCAAAAGAACCAGCGCGTTCGCACGTCGTGCCAAACGATGCGCCGCCGACCCGTCCCGAGCCAGCTCAATCAGGTCACGCCGCGATTCATCGTCCAGAAATCCATGCCGCTTCATGGCCCTACCAGAATCCATCTCGCGCCGTTGAGCAAGCCACCACTCGGATTCTCACAGAGTCGGGGTATATATCGATAGGAACGAACCGATGCTCGCGAAAATGGCGGTCAAGCGGGAGGTTGGATATCGCAGCCTCGGATATCGGGCCATGGATCGGGCGGAACGGGAGTCGATGGAGCCTCTATTCACGCACATGTTGAGCCAATCCGGCCACTCTTGACACCATTGCGCCGATCGGCCCTGTCCGTCAGGTTTCCCTGTGTTCAAGATACGGAGGAAAGGATGACGACGAGTCGGGTCAAAAGATCGCCTCGGAAGGCGAAGAAGGTGCAGGAAAGGAGTTCCGGCTTTCAAGGCTGGAACACGACCGACGCCGATGAACTCGAACGGCGCCGGTGGCGGGGGCTCACCGATATCGGCGCCATTGAAAATCTGGAGCCTGAACATCCCTACTTCGGTAACTTCCGCGTGCACTCGACCAGCGGAGCAACGTATGAAGTCGAAATTCGCTCTCTGATTCTGCGGGAAAACTCCTGCGGCTGCCCGGACTGGCGGGTCAACGGTCTCGGTACCTGCAAACATATCGAGGGGGTGCTCGACGCATTGCGCCGCAAAGGGAAGCGTGCCTTTGCCGCGGCGGGACTGGCCGGTAGTCCGCGGCTTGAAATATTTCCTGCTGTCGATGGGTCCAGTGCCGTGCATGTGCGCGGCCCCAGGGACCGGAACATCGCGGACGCCGTCATCACCCGATATTGCACCGCGGCCGGATTGCTCGCGGGCGACACGCTGACCACTCTCCCCGCTCTGCGAAGTGAGCTGGACGGCTTACATCCTGGAACCGTCCGGTTTTCCCGCCAGCTCGAGAGCCGAATGGAGGAAGAACGTCGGCGCCGTCGGCGCGTCGAGGATCGCG
>NZ_JAIMBZ010000110.1:0-1776 GCF_025499445.1 Acidiphilium sp. AL | reverse complement strand
TATCGTCGACTGGCTGAAGCGGCTATGATTCCGTAACCGAGTTATGTGGAGTTGGCGGCCCTCAAACCTTCGTCGGCTGGAGTTGACGCCTTCCAGCTCCACATCACTGCGCGCTGCACATAAATCGAGTCACGATGAGGTCGTAGCGCAGCAGTTTCTCGACCAGATAGCCACTGCGGCCTGCGGCCTTTTCCTGCTCCAGCTGATTGACCAGATCGACGAGGTTGTAGAACCGACCTCGCGCTCTGGCCCGAATGACGGCCGAGGCGACGGCGATGCACAGATGAGTCTTTCCGGTACCGGTTCCGCCGACAAAGATTCCGTTGCGTTTGGCATCGAGGAAGCTGCCGGTGGCGAGCTCGCGCACCAAACCCTCGTCGATCGGGGTGCCCTTGAAGCTGAATTTGTCGAGATCCTTGAGCACCGGGAACTTGGCGCCGGTGATCCGGTAGCTGATCGAGCGCGCCTGGCGGTGGGTGCGTTCGGCTCGGATCAGGCTGGCGATCAGCGGGTAGAACTCGTCCCGTCGTGCGAGGCCCTTGCCGGCGATCTCATCGAAGCTCGCGCGCATGCCGTGCAGCTTCAGTTCCGCCAGCCCGGCAATGATGTCCTGACGTTCCATGGGGCGTTCCATTACGCGCCCTCCGATGCCATTCCATACGCGCAAAGGGCGCGCATGGAACCTTGGGGCATCTCCGCCCGCCTGAGGCTGTCATAGCGGCCACAATCGGCCTTCGGTTCGACCTTCAGGCGCAGGGCGTCAGGGGTGATGATGCTCGGCGGCGCCGGCGGCTGCAGCCGGCGCGCCAGAACGGCCAGGATCACGTCGCCGCTGGCGATACCGGCCTCGAGCGCTTCGGCGCATGCCGCCTCGACCGCAATCAGCCCGTGGTCGAGCACGGCACCCAGAACCTTGACGAACTGGCGGTCGCCATCGGTGTGCCGCTTGAGTTTGGCCCGGACCTCGGCAAGGCCCGCAGGTAGATCCCAGTCCTTGAATGGCGCGCCGTTGCGCAACGCCCCCGGCTTTCTCACCAGGATCGGCAGATAATGCCAGGGATCATAGATCACTTGATCGCGCCGGAACTGCCGCGGATGCTCGGCGACAACCTCGCCGCCCAGCAGCACGACGATACGATCGGCGTGGGATCTGACCTGTACCATCTGCCCCGCGGCACGCGCATCGACGCTGTAGCGGTTGTGATCCGCCATGATCAGACAGGTCGTGCTCGCGCGGATCACCTTCTCGACAAACCCGTCGAACGGACCGCGCAGCGCCATCAGACTGGCCTGTTCGTCCTGGAACGCCGCCCAGACCGTCCGGCCCTTGAACTCGGGATGCTCGGTCCGCTTGGCGTAGGCAACGCACTCATCCGCCAACCACGCGTTGAGCTCCGCGAGGCTGCCGACCCGCGGCTTGGGGCGGAATAACTGGTCGCGCAGATTGCCGACCTGGTTCTCAACCTGACCCTTTTCCCACCCTCCGCAGCCCTTCCAACGACGCTTCGCATCGTCGGAACCTTTTGGCTGCTCCGCCCGCCGCTGGCGTGCAGGCCACCGGCTCGACCAGGTGATGCGAGCACATCTGCAGAAAGCGCTGGTTGTAGCGCCGCGCCTTGCCCAGAAAGATCGCCTCCACTGAACCGCGCCGGGAATCCTGGAGGCTCCAACTCTTGAGTAGGATGGAGCAATGGAAAAGCGGAAGACATCGAACAGATATTCACCTGAGGTCCGCGAACGCGCGGTGCGGATGGTGCTGGAGCATGGCAAGGATCA
>NZ_JAIMBZ010000011.1:0-87892 GCF_025499445.1 Acidiphilium sp. AL | reverse complement strand
CACCTGATCGAGAACTTCTTTGCCAAACTCAAGCAATTCCGCGCCATTGCAACGCGCTACGACAAAACCGCCAGAAACTTCCTCGCAGGCGTCCACCTCACCGCCACCGCTATCTGGCTTAATTGACGACACACCCTAACTCTCGTCCTGTGCATCGGCTCGACTCTGTTTTTGACGGCCTGTGCCGATTTCGAACCGTTCCAGCGAGCCGGCACCTGGCGCGAAACCGGAGCCGCGATGCGCAATGTCGCGGCTGAACTGGTCAACCCCGAAGACCTTGTCGATGGCACCAGTCGGCCGGTTCTGACCGGAGCGATCGCCGAAAGCGCGGTCGGTTCAGGAATGAAAGCCATCAAATCGACCCGTATCGGAATTGGAAATTCGACATCAGGCAATTCGATGACGGACAATTTGAGCGGGGCGGTGTCTGGGGGAATCGGCGTCGGAAGCGGTGTGCAATGAACCGGCTGGACAAATTTATGACCAGTCTTGCGGCGATTTCATCCAAACATTTGGCCATCGTGATGTTCGCCGCGCTGTCGCTCGCGGCCTGTTCCGCCCAGCCGCAACCAACACCGCACCTCGGCAGCAAGACCCTGAACGTCGCAAGGACCGCACTCGCCGGCGGCAATCCGCAAATGGCCCTCACGATTACCGGAGCCGTACTGAAATCCGATCCCGGCAATTCCGAAGCACTGATCGACCGGGGCGACGCCTATTATCTCATGAATGACTGCGCGCAGGCCGAAGCTGCTTATCAGCACGCGCTGCGCACGGCCCCGCACGCCGCAGGAGCCGAACTCGGACTTGGCCGCTGCACCCTGGCGCGCGATCCGCGCGCCGCCGCGGCCGATTTCTCACGCGCAATAGACGATGATCCGTCGAACGCCGCCACCGTCAACGATCTCGGCGTAGCGGATGCCGAAGCAAGCCGATTCGCGGCGGCGAATGCCGAATTCAAAAAAGCCTTGGCGCTCGATCCAGTGCTGGGCGCGGCTTCGGTCAATCTGGGCATGTCCCTCGCTCTCGGCGGCAATCCGGGCAAGGCCGAGACGATCCTGGGGCCGCTCGCGCGCGGACCGAGAGCGACCGCCAAAATCCGCGCGGATTATGCAACGGCACTTGCCCTCGCCGACCACTCCGCTTCCGCCCGCCGTATACTCCTCACGGATATGCCTGAAGACGAAGCACAAAGCATGGTCGCGCAACTGGCGAAACTCGGTGCCAGAATCGCCCTGCCGCCGCCAAGCTGATCCGCCGGCGAATTTACAGACCACGCAGTCTTCGCACATATTGATATCAATCATGGCCCGCGCAGGCGGGGTCGATAATCGCAGGAGGTGACGGTATGAACGAGGCTGCCGGCGAAGCTCGTGACCAAGCACCCAAGGACATCGCGCGCGCCGCTTCAGCGGCGATGTGGGCGAGCGATTCGGCAAGCCAGCGGCTTGGAATGACGATCGACGAGATCGATGCCGGTCATGCCGTGCTCAGAATGACCATCACCGAGAGCATGACCAACGGCCACGGCACCGCCCATGGCGGGTTCATTTTCGCATTGGCCGATTCCGCCTTCGCGTTCGCCTGCAACAGCCATGGCGCGCGGGCGGTCGCGTCCCATTGCGCGATCACCTATCTCCGCCCAGGCTATCTCGGCGATAAACTCGTCGCTCGGGCCCGTGAGGTTTCGCGCAGCGGCCGCAACGGCATCTATGATGTTTCGGTCAGTGTGGGCGAGCATGTGATCGCCGAGTTTCGTGGCCATTCGCGCACCATTGGCGGCTCCTGGATCGAAACGGGAAACGCTTCATGACCACCGCATTCGACCCTGACGAATTGGCCTCGCGCGATGAAATCATCGCCCTCCAGACCGAGCGCCTCGCGGCGGCATTGCGTCACGCCTATGAGCATGTTCCGCATTATCGCGCTTCATTCGACGCGCTCGGAGTTAATCCCTCGGATTTCCGGCGGCTGGACGATCTTGCGCGCTTTCCCTTCACGGTGAAGGACGATCTCCGGCGCAATTATCCGTTCGGCCTGTTCGCGGTGCCGCGCAACCGCGTCCTTCGCCTTCACGCGTCCTCGGGTACCACCGGCAAACCGATCGTCGTCGGCTACACCAGAGCCGATCTCGATATCTGGGCCGACCTGATGGCGCGCTCGATCCGCGCCGCCGGCGGGCGACCGGGAATGATGGTCCATGTCGCCTATGGCTACGGCCTTTTCACCGGCGGGCTCGGCGCCCATGCCGGCGTGGAGCGACTCGGTTGCACGGCGGTGCCGGTTTCGGGCGGGATGACCGAACGGCAGGTGCAGCTCATCCTCGATTTTGCCCCCGACATCATCATGGTCACGCCAAGCTACATGCTCGCAATCCTCGATGAATTCGTCCGCCAGGGGTGCGATCCCCGCAAAACCGCGCTTAAATTCGGCATTTTCGGCGCCGAACCCTGGACCAATGCGATGCGCGGCGAAATCGAAACCGCTTTCGGTATCCAGGCGACCGATATTTACGGGTTGTCCGAACTGATGGGGCCGGGGGTTGCGCAGGAATGCGTGGAAACCAAGGACGGGCTCCATATCTGGGAAGATCATTTCTATCCCGAGATCATCGACCCGACGACCGGCGCCGTGCTTCCCGACGGCGAGACGGGCGAGTTGGTGCTGACCTCCCTTACGAAGGAGGCGCTGCCGATCATCCGCTACCGCACCCGCGATCTCACCCGGCTGCTGCCCGGCAGCGCGCGGCCCGGCATGAGGCGGATGGAGAAAATCACCGGCCGCGCCGACGACATGATCATCCTCCGCGGCGTCAACCTGTTCCCGACCCAGATCGAGGAGCTGATCCTGGCCAGCGACTGGGGTGCCGGGCATTTCACAATCGAGCTGACCCGTCCGGCCCGGCTCGACGAGATGACCGTGCATGCCGAAGCACGACCCGATTACTGGGACGGTGCCGGTCTCACGGACGAGGCTGCGCGTCTTGCCCTCCGGGTGAAGGACGTGATCGGCGTGACCGCGCGCGTGGTGATCGAACCGCCGGGGACGATCGAACGCTCGGTGGGCAAGGCGCGGCGGGTGCGCGACCTGCGCCCTCGAAACTAAACCAACCGGCTCGAAACCTCGCGTCCCGCGAGCACCGCGTCGATCCCGTCGAGCGCGAGCATCCCCATCGCCGTTCGGGTCTCCTGCGTGGCGCTGCCAAGATGCGGGAGCAGAACGACGTTCTCCAGATCGAGATACCCCGCCGGAACGGCGGGCTCGGCCGGAAACACGTCGAGTCCCGCCGCCGCGATATGCCCCGATTTCAGCGCGGCGATCAGCGCATCGTCGTCGATCGTCGTGCCGCGCCCGGTATTCACCACGATCGCGCCGGGCTTCAGCCGGGCGATGCGTTCGGCGTTCAGCCAATGCCGCGTCGCCACCCCGCCGGGTAAATGGATCGACAGCACGTCGCACGCGGCAAGGAACCTGTCCTCGCCTGCGTGAAAAAGTGCGCCCTGCTCCTGATCCGGGTGCAGCCTGTTGCGGTTGTGGTAGAGCACCTGCATTGACAATCCGCGCGCCATGCCCGCCAGCGTCCGGCCGATCCGCCCCATGCCCAGGATGCCGAGCGCCTTGCCCTCAAGGGTGGTGCCGAGCATGAAATTGGGTTTCCATCCCGGCCAGGCGCGGGCGCGGACCACGCGCTCGCCCTCGCCGGCCCGGCGCGCGGCCATCAGCATCAGGGTCAGCGCGATTTCGGCGGTGGCGAAGGACAGCACATCCGGCGTGTTCACCACCGCGAAGCCGCGCGCCCGAGCGGCTTCGAGATCGATATGATCGGTGCCGACCGAAAACGTGCCGATCACCCTCACGCTCGCCGGCAGGCGCGCGATCAAGCCCGCGTCGATCCGATCCGCCGGCGTGACCAAAGCCGCCGCAGCGCCGTCGAGCGCCGCGAGGAAAATCTCGGGCTCGAACGCCGCCTCGAAATCGAGAAACCGCGTGTCGTGATCGGCGGCGGCGCGTGCGGCGACCGGCTCGGGCAACATACGCGTGACGACGAGACGATGGGTCATGGAATCCCTTTCAGCGACGTTAGAGCATCCTTGGTGTCGAAATCGCGCAGCACCGCATCATCGTCCATCTCGACCTCGACGATCTCGTCCATGTGCCGCGCGAGAATTTGCCGCGCGCCGGCATCGCCGCCGAGTGCTACGATTTCAGCGAAAAACCGCCGGTCCCATAGAACCGGGTTGCCGCGCCGACCGCGATGGGTGGGAATGACGATGGCGCGCCCTTCGTCCGGGTCGTAGGCGGCAATCAGCCGATCGAGTGTCGCCGCATCGACCAGCGGCATATCGCCGAGACAGATCAGCGCCGCGGCGACCTGTTCTGGCAGCGCCGCGATTCCTGCCTTCAGGCTTTCGGCCATGCCCTCGGCGAAGCGGAGTGCGTGGACGAAGCGCATCTTGCGCCCGGCAAGCGCGGCGCGGATCAAATCCGCCTGATGCCCGGTCACCACGATCACCGGATCGGCGCGCGAGGCGAGCACGTGATCGGCGGCCGCGGCAACCAGAGCGCGCCCGTCCGGCAGCGCGGTCAGCAGCTTGTTGGCAGGCGCCGCGCGAGAGGAGCGCCCGGCGGCCAGAACGATCGCGGCAATGAATGGTGCTGCTTTCGGTGCGGTTCGGGGAATCCGCGGCGCCGGACGGGGCGTAAAATCCTTGAGCAACCCGCCGATGCCCATACTTGCGATGGTTGCATTGTCGATCGCCTCACCGGCGAATATCCGATCGAGCACGAAATCGATGCCGTTCTGCTTCGGGCTGCGCGCGCAGCCGGGCAATACGATGGCAGGCACACCGCCGATCCTGCCGAAACACAATAGATTGCCCGGATCGACGGGCATGCCGAATCGCTCGATCGTCCCACCCGAAGCGACGATGGCGGCGGGCGCGACATCGGCACGGTCGGTCACCGCCGACGCGCCGGCGATCAGCAGCAATTCGGCACCGGAGGCGCGCAATCGGGCGATCGCGCCGGCGATCGGTGCGGTTTCGTGCGACGTCTCGATCGGGTCGAGCATCGTTCCGCCGCGCGCAGTCACCCGCCGGCGTGTCGCCTCGATGGTGTTGCGGATCGCCGCGTCCTTGAGATGCGGCAGGCGGGACAGCACCAGCCCGACCACCATGGACCGGAACGGCGCTACCGCGAGCAAGGTTTCGCCCGCAAGCAACGCCTCGGCACGGTCCATCACGGCGCCAGGCACCGCGAAGGGAATGATTTTCAGCGTTGCCAGCATGTCGCCCGGCGCAACCGGCATCGAATCGGCCAAGGTGCCGAGGGTGATCGCTTCGTCGAGCGTGTTCAACGCCGTGATCCCAGCCGGATCGAGGTGCAACAGTCCCGAAGACCGGGCGAATACATTGACCCGCCCATGCACCGGAGCGGCGACTCGCAGGCCGGGACCGGAAAGATACGCGCCAAGGCGCCGCGCCGCCTCCGCCTCCGGCACATCGCCCGGTTCCAGCCGCGCCACGGTGATGTCGCTATGCCCGGCGGCGCGCAAAGCGGCGATCGAGGCGGCATCGAGCATAGCGCCTTTCGGGATCAGCCGGTCGGTGGTTTTCAGGCTATGTGCGAGAATGGCGCCCGCCAGATCATCGCCCAATCGCGCGGGGCCGAAGATCACGCAGTTGCCCCAAGCCTGCCACGCCGTGCCGCGACCATCTGGGCGATAATCGACAGTGCGATTTCCGGGGCGGTAACCGCCCCGATATCGAGCCCGACCGGAGCCCGGATGCGCGCCAGTGCCATCTCGGCGAAACCGGCGTCACGCAGACGGCCAAGCCGTTTCGCATGGGTCTGCCGCGAACCGAGCGCCCCGATGTAGAACGCGTCCGAAGCAAGCGCGCGAATCAGCGCCGGATCGTCGAGCTTCGGGTCGTGGGTCAGGGTGACGATCGCGGTGCGGCGGTCGGGCACCAGGACGTCGAGCGCTTCATCCGGCCAGTCGGTGCGCGTCGCAACCCCCGGAAACCGGTCGGCGGAGGCGAAGGAGCGGCGGGGATCGATCACCGTGACAGCGAATCCCATCGATACCGCCAAGGGGGCGAGGCTCTGCGCGATATGCACCGCGCCGACGATGATCGCGCGCGGCGCCGGATTGCGCGATTCGATGAACCAGGCTTCGCCGCCGATCTGCACGGTTCCGGTGCGATCCTCCGCCAGCATCGACGCGGCCTCGGCCGCGAGGCCGGCGGGCGCTGCTGGATCGGGCAGAATATAAGCCGCGCCATCGGGCAGGCGCGTGGCAAAAGCGACCGGACGGCGTGCTTCCGTCGCTTCGCGCAACGCGGCGAGCTGTGCGGCATTCATGAAAGTTTTTCGACGAATACGGAAACCTTGCCGCCGCAAGCCAACCCGACCTCCCATGCGCGCTCATCGGTGACGCCGAAATCGAGCAGTTGCGGCATCCCCGTCTCGATGCTGCGCTGCGCGGCCTCGGCCACGGCGCCCTCGATACAGCCGCCGGAGACCGAACCGGCCATGCGTCCCGATCGTGTCACCGCCATCCGGCTGCCGGCGGGACGCGGCGAACTGCCCCAGGTGCCGGTTACGGTCGCGATTGCGACATCCTCGCCCGCTTCGAGCCAATTCGCGGCGACACGCAGGATATCCTCGGCATCGGCACCATGATCGTTCATCGGTTTTCTCCCATTCCAAGCCGCCCCCATCGCGCCGCGGCCTGGCCGCGCGGCGGAACAGCGCCCGACAATGCCCCGATCAGCGCGCGCAGGCTGGCCAGATTATGCACCGGGCGAAACTCGTCCACATGCGGCAGCATCGCCTTCACCCCCTGGGATTTCGGTTCGAAGCCCGAATAGCGCAAGAGCGGATTGAGCCAGATCAGGCGGCGCGCGGAGCGGTGCAGCCGCGCCATGTTGTCGGCAAGCCCCATGGCGCCGTCGCGATCCAGCCCGTCGGTTACCAGAAGCACCACGGCCCCCTGCGCCAGAATCCGCCGCGCCCAGAGCCGGTTGAAATCTGCCAAGGCCTCGCCGATTCGCGTTCCGCCCGACCAGTCGGGCACAATGCCGGCAACCTGCGTGAACGCCTCCTCCGGATCGCGCCGGGCGAGCTGACGGGTGATATTGGTCAGCCTTGTGCCGAACAGGAACACCGTGACCCGGCCGCGATCATTGACGACCGCATGAAGGAAATGCAGCAATATCCGGGTATAACGCGCCATTGAGCCGGAAATGTCGCATAGCACCACCAGAGGCGGCGGGCGGGTGAGCGGCACGCGGCGCGCGATGTCGAATATCTCGCCGGCGCTGCGCAGGGAATCGCGCATCGTGCGCTTGAGATCGATTCTGCTGCCGCGCGCGGCGGCGCGAGTGCGGCGGGTGCGGCGTTCGTCGAGCGGCAAGGTCAGCCGGGCGATCTCCACCTTGGCTTCAGCAATTTCATCCGCACTCATCGCCTCGAAATCGAGCGTCTCCAACCGTTCCTGGCCCGACGCGGTGAGCACGGCGTCGATCTCCTGCCGGTCGTCCGGCATGGGCGGCCGCTCGCGCGATTTTGCCGCCGCCATTGCCTCGGCCAGCCGTCGCGCCCCCGGCGGCACGCGCTCCTCGCCCGGCGCGCGTCCCTCCATCGCAGCAAGGATTTCGGCGAATTTCGCGGCATCGGGATTGCGCCAGAATACCGAAAACGCCTGATCGAACAGGATTTCGTGCTCGTGGCGCCGCAGCATCACCGTGCGCAGGGCGGCGCGAAACACCACCCGGTCGGTGATGTCCACATGAGTCAGCGCCTCGGTCGCGGCGACCACCTCGCCCGGCCCTACCGGCAGGCCGGCCCGGCGCAACAGCCGTGCGAAATGCATCACATTCGCTGCGAGCGCTCCGGTTTCACGGGTCGCGGTCATGCCGCGCGGATCGCCTCCTCGGTCAGTTTCGCCGCCGCTTCGCCGCGGAGTTTCGCGATGTCGTCCTGATATTTCAGCAGCACGCCCAGCGTGTCGTCCACGGCGCGGGGGTTGAGTTCGGATTCGTCCAGCGCCGCGAGTGCTGCGGCCCAGTCGATCGTTTCGGCCACGCCCGGCAGCTTGAAAATGTCCATGGTGCGGATGCGCTGGACGAAGGTGACGACCTGTGCGGAGAGTTTTTCCGGCACGCCGCGCGCGCGGACAGCGAGAATCGCGCGTTCCCGTGCGGCGTCCGGGTAATCGACCCAATGATACAGGCAGCGCCGGCGGATCGCATCGTGAACCTCGCGCGTGCGGTTGGACGTAATCACCACCACTGGCCTGGTCGCCGCGCGCACCGTGCCGAGTTCGGGAATGGTGATCTGAAAATCACCCAGAAGTTCCAGCAGAAATGCCTCGAACGGCTCGTCGGCGCGGTCAAGCTCGTCGATCAGCAAGACGGCGGAGGGCAGATCGGGGTCGATTGCCGACAGCAGCGGCCGGGCGAGCAGGAATTCGCGCGCATAGAGGTTCTGGCGCAGCGTCGCGCGCGATCCGCCGGTCTCGGCAAGGCGGATTTCCAGAAGCTGACGTGCATGGTCCCATTCGTAGGCGGCGGCGGCGAGATCGAGTCCGTCATAGCATTGCAGGCGGACCAAGCGCCGATCGAGCTGCTTGGCCAGAACCTTGGCGATCTCGGTTTTGCCGGTGCCCGGTTCGCCTTCGAGAAACAAGGGGCGTTCCATCGCGAGGGCGAGATGGACGCTGGTGGCCAATGCCCGGTCGGCGATGTAGTCTCCTCCGGCGAGCAGCGCGGCCGTTTCTGCGACCGAAGCGGGCAAGGGCCGTGGCGTCATCCGATGAACTTCGCGATCACGATCGCGACGACGACAATGGAGATGACCAGCGGAATCCAGATGCCGATGGGCAGGCCGGCGATCACCGGGTTGCTCCGGTCGGCCTCGTGCGCGCCATGGGCATGGACCGGCGCCGGGGCGTGGCCATGATCGGCCGCCGGCACGGGCTCGGGCACGTTCTGCGCAACGGTCGGCGCGACCTGCTCGACGAAGCGGGTGAAAAACGTCTCGGCATAGGATTTTGCCACCGAATCGATCAGTCTTGCGCCGAGCTGCGCCATCTTGCCGCCGATCTGCGCGTTGACCTGATAGTGCAGCCTGGTGGCGCCCTGCTCGTCGTCGAGCTTGACCTGCGCGCCACCCTTGGCGAAACCGGCAACGCCGCCCTGCCCTTCCCCGGAAATCGTGTATGAATTCGGCGGGTCCAGATCGCCGAGCGTCACCCGCCCGTTGAACCGGGAGGAGATCGGGCCGATCTTAGCGTTCACCACGGCTTTCATCTCGGTATCGGACAGTTTTTCAATGCTCTCGCATCCCGGAATACAGGCTTGGAGGATCTCGGGGTCGTTCAATGCGACCCAGACCGTCTCGCGCGGCGCCGCGATCAGCCGTTCTCCCGACATATCCATCTGGCATAGTCTCCTTCACGTCTCGATTTTGTTGCGGATGACCTTAGTTTGAGGCTGCCCCGCGCGCAAATTGCCCTCCCACGCGAAAAACCAAATCGCGCGGCGGTCCCGGCATGACAAGCCTTGTCGCGGACGCGCCTGCCATGCTGCCCTTTTTCGGGACACTTCTCAGTTTCGCGCTCCTGCCCGGTGCCGCGCCGCGCTTCTGGCACCGGAACATGGCGCGGATCACTTTGTCCTGGGTGGTGCTCGGCGCGGTTCTCGGCAGCTTCCGTCAGGGTCCGGCAGCCGCACTCGCGGAGGTTTGGCAAGCGGGGATCGTCGATTTTCTGCCGTTCATCGCGGTGCTGATGGCGCTCTACACGCTGGGCGGCGGCGTCCTGATCGCCGGCGGACCATGGGGACGACCGGCGGGCAACGCGCTGCTGCTTGGCGGCGGCACGATTCTGGCCGGGCTGATGGGCACGATCGGGGCTGGGCTTTTACTGATCCACCCGCTGCTGGCCGCGAACGGCGCGCGGGCCGAACGGCGGCATCTGGTGTTCGCCTTCATCATTCTGGTCGCGAATGCCGGCGGTGCGCTAAGCCCGCTGGGCGACCCGCCGCTGCTGATCGGCTTTCTGCGCGGTGTGCCGTTTTTCTGGCCGACCCTGCATCTTGCCTTGCCGATGCTGGTCGTCGCGATTCCGGTGCTGGCTGCGACCTACGCGCTGGACCGGCGGCTCGCTTCACGCGAACCGGAGCCGAAGCCGCAGCCCTTGCGAATCCGCGGCGGCCTGAACATCGTGATGCTGGTGGTCTTCGCCGCGGCGATCACCGCATCCGGCCTGATGCAGGGCCCCGACATCGCGATCGGACCGGCCCACCTGCCGGCAGCGCAAGCGGCGCTGACCATGCTTGCCGCCCTCATCATTGCGATTTCGGAAATCCGTACGCCGCCCGCGATCAGGGCCCGCAACCGCTTCGCCTGGGCGCCGATGCGCGAAATCGCCATCCTGTTCTTCGCGATTTTCGTGACGATCGGGCCGGTGCTGCATCTTCTGACGACGATACCGCTCACGCGGTCGCCGCCCTTGTGGTTCTGGCTGTCCGGCCTGTGCTCCGCGTTTCTCGACAGCGCGCCCACCTATCTGATGTTCTTCCAGGCGGCGGGCGGCGATGCCGCGCATCTGATCACCCCACCGGCGCGGCTGCTCACCGCGATCTCGTCCGGATCGGTGCTGTTCGGCGCGATCACCTATCTCGGCAACGCGCCCAACCTGATGATCCGAGCGATCACCGCCCACAGGGGCGTGCGGATGCCGGGTTTCCTCACCTATATGCTGGCGGCGGGCGCGGTGCTGCTGCCGATTTTCGTACTCGAAACCTTTCTGTTCTTCAGCTGACGGAGCGGCGCGATTATGGCTTTTCCACCGGACGGCGAATCATGTCGTTCTTCATCATCAGCGCCAGCACCACCCCTTTGACCGGGCGCTGGAGCAGAAGCTGCAGCACGATCGCCAGCGGAATGAACACGATCAACGATGTGGCATAGCTCAGCGCGCCGTTCCGGTCCGCGATCATCAGCCCGCCGCCGATAATGCCAAGACCGATCACGATCGTGAGATAGGGCGGCAGCGTGTCGCACGGAACCTGCCCCAAGGGCGCATCGCAGCGCGGGCAACGGGCGCGAATCGTGAACCATCCCGCAAATGCCGAAGCCTGCCCACAGGACGGACAGCGCATGGCAAGCCCCCGTGCCAGCGCGGCACTCCAGCCCGGCATGGCAAAAACGCGACTTTGTTGCGTTGTCCGTCTGGTCCAGCGATGCGGTGGCTGTTCGGGCATTCCGGTCTCCTGATAGCGCTCCTACGCCGCGAGTTTTTCCTCCCCCTCGAGTGCCGCCTCGATTTCCTCCAGGCTGCGACCCTTGGTTTCCGGCACCAGGAACCAGGTGAAAACGATCGTCGCCAGGGTCATCGCAGCATAGATCAGGAAGGTCGGACCGCGCCCGAACCCATGAACCAGATCAAGAAAGGTGATCGAGACCAGCATGTTGAAGGTCCAGTTCGAGATGGTCGCGAGCGACATGCCGCGCCCGCGCACTGCGAGCGGAAAAATCTCGGCGATCAGCAGCCAGAATACCGGGCCCAGCCCGATCGCGAAGAACGCCACATAGGCGGCGACCGACAGCACCGTGACGAGCGCCAGGCTCCCGTGCAGCCCGATCATGAAACTGACCGAGAGGATAACCAGCGTCACCAGCATCCCGGCAAGTCCCCAGAGCAGGAGCTTGCGGCGCCCGGCCACGTCGAGCAGGCGCATTGCTACCAAGGTCATTACCACATTGACCACGCCAACGCCGGCGGTCGCTAAAATCGAGACGGAGGCCGACGGCAGACCAGCCTTCAGAAAAATGGTCGGCGCGAAATAGATCACCGTATTGATGCCGGTGACCTGCTGGAAGATCGCGAGCCCGATGCCGACGATCAGCGGCCGGCGCGCGCGCTTTTCAAACAGAACCGACCATGGTGCCGTCGCTCGATCCTCGCGTGCGATATCCTGGCGCAGCGCGCTCAACTCATCCGTCACGTCTTCGCGGCCGCGCAGAAAAATTAGCGCCCGGCGCGCGGCGTCCTCGCGTCTCTTGCCGGCAAGCCAGCGCGGACTTTCAGGCAAAGTGAGCATGCCCGCAAACAGCACGACGCCTGGCACCGCACCAAGGCCGAGCATCCAGCGCCAGCCATTGCCGCCATGCGAGAGCAGGAAGCCGACGCCATAGGACACCACGATGCCGAGGGTGATATAGAACTGGTTGATGGTGACGATGGCGCCGCGCTTCTCGGGCGGCGAAATCTCCGACAGATACATCGGCGTGAGCATCGAGGCGACGCCGATCGCGGCACCCACCAGCACCCGCCCGAGGAGCAGGATCGCAACACTCCAGGCCACCGCCGAAACCAGCGCGCCGACAATGAAAATCAGTGCCGTGATCAATAAAATGATGCGCCGCCCAAACGAATCGGACAGGCTGCCGGCAAATGCCGCGCCCACCGCCGCCGCCGCCAGGGCAATCGCGACGACGACGCCCTGCATGGTCGGACCGAGATGGAAAACATGACGGATGAACAACAAGGCGCCGGAAATCACGCCGGTATCGTAGCCGAACAGCAAGCCGCCGAGTCCGGCGATGACCGCGATCAACGTGAACTGCATCGCATCCTCCGATCCGTCCGTCGGCGGACGGGGTTAGCCGGAGAGATGGACAGTGCCGGTTAGCGTTTCAATGCGGCGGCTTCGGCGGCGAGCACGGCAATCCGGCGCCAATCGCCCGCGCGCAACGATTCCGCCGGCGTGAGCCAGGAACCGCCAACACAGATCACATTGGCAAGAGCCAGATAATCGGCCGCATTGGCGAGGCCGATTCCGCCGGTCGGGCAGAACCGAACCTCGGGGATCGGTGCCGCGATCGCGCGTAGCATGGGAATCCCGCCGGCCGGTTCGGCTGGAAAGAATTTCTGCCAGCGATAGCCGTGTTCCAGCAAAGCCAGTACCTCGGACGGAGTCGCCGCACCCGGCAGGAACGGCACGGAACTCGCCGCGGCCGCGTCGAGCACCGAAGGACTCGATCCTGGCGACACCACGAACCGCGCACCTGCTTCGGCAACCCGACGATATTGCACTGCGGTCAGCACGGTGCCTGCACCCACGACCATGCCGGGCACCGAGGCCGCCATGGCTGCGATGGCTTGCAATGCGACTTCTGTGCGGAGCGTGACCTCGACCACGCCGATGCCGCCTTCAAGCAGGGCGTGTGCCAGCGGCACGGCGTGAGATACAACCTCGATCGTCAGCACCGGAATGACCGGCGAAATGGCCAGAAGTTCGGCAAGCCCCCCCTGATTGGCTTGGACCCAAGTGCTCATGCGAATACACTCGCGCCGACATCCGCACCGCCGACCGCGGATCGGAACGCGCCGAACAACTCCCGCCCGACACCGTGATGATTCGCCGAAAGATCGACCTCAGGCAGCTTGCGTTGCGCGAATTCCGCCGCGTCGACCAGCGCCCTCAAAGTACCTGCATTGCAATCGAGCCGGATCATGTCGCCGTCGCGCAGTTTCGCGAGCGATCCACCTTGCGCGCATTCCGGCGTGACATGGATCGCCGCCGGAACCTTGCCGGACGCACCGGACATCCGCCCATCGGTGACCAGCGCCACCTTGAAGCCGAGATCCTGCAATACGCCGAGTGCGGGAGTGAGCTTATGAAGCTCCGGCATACCATTTGCCATCGGTCCCTGATGCGTCACCACCGCAACGAAATCGTGATGCAGTTCGCCCGATTTGAATGCCGCAAGCAATTCGTCCTGGCTGCGGAAAATCCGTGCCGGCGCCTCGACAATCCGATGCTCCGGCTTCACCGCGGAAAGCTTCACCACCGCCTGGCCGAGATTGCCGTGCAGGATCTTGAGCCCGCCATCGGCGCTGAACGGGTCTGATCCGTCGCGCAGGATAGTTGTATCCGCACTTTCGCGCGGTGCGGGAACCCAGTTGAGCGCGCCATCCTTGAGCACAGGCTGGTCGCGATAGGATGCAAGACCGTCTCCACTCCAGACCGTGCGCACATCGCCATGCAGCAAGCCATGATCGAGCAGCGAACCGATCAGCACCGGCATGCCGCCCGAAGCCTGAAACTGGTTTACGTCGGCAGCACCGTTCGGATAGATGCGCGCGAGCAGCGGCACATGATCGGACAGATCGGAAAAATCCTGCCAGGTGATGTGGATTCCCGCGGCACGCGCCATCGCGACCAGATGGATCGTATGGTTGGTCGAACCGCCGGTCGCTAACAGACCGACCATGCCATTGACCACGGCGCGCTCGTCGATCATTTCCCCAGTCGGCGTGAAATCATTGCCGCGTGCGGTAATTTCCAGAATCCGCCGCGACGCCGCCTCGGTCAGCGCGTCGCGCAATGGCGTGTTCGGGTTGACGAAAGATGCGCCCGGCAGATGCAGACCCATGATCTCCATCAGCATCTGGTTGGAATTCGCAGTGCCGTAGAACGTGCAGGTGCCGGGGCTGTGATAGGCTGCGGATTCCGCCTCCAGCAATTCGGCACGGCCCACCTTTCCTTCCGCATGCAACTGGCGGATGCGCGATTTTTCACCATTGGAAATACCCGACGGCATCGGGCCGGCGGGGATGAAAATCGACGGCAAATGGCCGAACGACAATGCCGCAATGACAAGACCCGGCACGATTTTATCGCACACACCAAGTAGCAATGCGCCGTCGAACACATCGTGCGACAGGGCGATCGCGGTCGCCATCGCGATCACGTCGCGCGAAAACAGCGACAATTCCATCCCTTCCCGACCCTGCGTCACGCCGTCGCACATCGCCGGCACGCCCCCCGCGACCTGCGCCACGCCGCCGGCCGCACGCACCGCGCGCTTGATGATGTCGGGGAAGCGCTCGAGTGGCTGATGCGCTGATAACATATCGTTATAAGAGGTCACGATGCCGATATTCGGCTTCGCGTCCTGCTTCAGATCGTCCTGTTCGGCAGGTACGCAACCCGCCACGGCATGGGCGAGATTGGCGCAGCCGATCGCCGCGCGATGCACGCCGCGCCGCGCCGCCGCATCGATGCGTGCCCGATACGCGCCGCGGCTTATGTGGCTGCGCTCGCGGATCCGGTCGGTCACGCGGGCAATCTGGTCGTTCAGCATTTTCATTCCTCGCGATCCGCCGGATCGCACCTGTTAGGTGCCGGGAACATCTCCGGCCTGTTCGTCGAACCATGTCCGGCCGTCACGCACTATCAACGCAACCGCCTCGGACGGCCCCCAGGTTCCCGCCGTGTAAAGCTTGGGTCTCTCGCCGGAATTCTTCCAGGCATCAAGAATGGATTCGGTCCATTGCCACGCGGCCTCGACCTCGTCGCGCCGCATGAACAATGTCGCGTTGCCACGCACCACGTCCATCAGCAGTCTTTCATAAGCATCCGGCAGGTGATTCTTGAAGGTCTCGGCGAAACTCAAATTCAGCGGCGCGGTGCGCAGGCGAAGTCCGCCCGGTCCCGGCTCCTTAGTCCAGAGATGCAGGCGGATATGCTCGTTCGGCTGCACCCTGATCACCAATCGGTTCGGCATGGCCTCGTCCGATCCGGTCGGAAAAATCCAGTAAGGTACAGGGCGGAACTGAATGACGATCTCGGACACTTTTTCCGGCAGGCGCTTGCCGCTGCGCAGATAGAACGGCACGCCGGCCCAGCGCCAGTTGCGTACCTCGACCTTCAACGCCGCGAACGTCTCGGTAATCGAACCATGTGCGATGTCCTTTTCCTCGGCATAGGCTTTGACCGGACCGCCCTTGATCGCCCCGGCGCGGTACTGGCCGCGCACAGTCTTGGTCGAAATCTCGTCTTGCGTGATCGGCGCGAGCGATTTCAGCACCTTGATTTTTTCGTCGCGCACCGCTTCGCGGTCGAGCGTCGCCGGTGGCTCCATCGCCACCAGACATAATAATTGCATCAGATGATTCTGAATCATGTCGCGCAGCGCGCCGGTATGGTCGTAATACCCGCCGCGTTCCTCCACGCCGACAGTCTCCGACACCGTGATCTGCACGTGGTCGATGGCGTTATGCTGCCAGACCGGCTCGAACAGCGAGTTGGCGAAACGCAGCACCAGCAGGTTTTGCACCGTCTCCTTGCCGAGATAGTGATCGATGCGGAAGATGTTGCGCTCTTCGAACACCGCACCCACCCGGTCGTTGATGTCCTGTGCCGAGGCGAGATCGTGACCGATCGGCTTTTCCAGAACGATCCGGGTTTCTGGCGTCTGCAGCTTGTGGGCGTGAATGTTGTCGGCGATCGCGCCGTAAAGTTCGGGCGAGGTCGCGAGATAGAATACCCTGATCTTGCGCGGTTCCTGGTGGAGCAGCTTGCCGAGATCGGCCCAGCCGCGCGCGGCGGTGGCATCGCACGAAATGAAATGCAGCCGGTCGAGAAACCGCTTTACCGCCTGTTGGTTCAGCGCTTCTTTTTCGACGAATTCTTCGAGACTTTTATGCACCAGGGTTTGAAACGCCTTGCGCGTCATTTCCCCCCGCGCGGAACCGATGATGCGGGATGTTTCCGGCAACTGCCCGTCGAGATCGCGGCGATAGAGCGCCGGCAGCAACTTGCGGCGGGCAAGATCGCCGGTGCCCCCGAAAACCACATAGTCGAACGGCTCGATGATCGGCTGGGAAAAATTCATGGGTCAAACCTATTCGCACTGCACAACGCCGATATATGCCGCCCTGCCCGCCAACTCAACTCATCCAATTGCCGCCATCGACATTCAGGGTCTGTGCCACGACATATTCCGCTTCGTCGGAGGCGAGGAACACCGCCGCCCCCACCAGATCGTCCGGCCTGCCCATCCGCCCATACGGCACCGCGAGCCCGACAAGGCGTTTTTTCTCGCCGACCGGCAAATTCTCGTAGCGTGCGAACAGCGCATCGACCTCGGCCCACATCGGCGTATCGACCACGCCGGGGGCGATACCGTTCACCCGAATGCCGTGACGAATCAGATCGAGTCCCGCCGATTGGGTGATGCTGATCACCGCAGCCTTGCTCGCGCAATAAACACCAACCAGCGCCTCGCCCCGACGCCCCGCCTGCGAGGCCATGTTGATGATGCGCCCGCGCTTGCCGCGCGCCATCATCTGTTTCGCGATCGCCTGGAGCGTGAACAGCAGGCCCTTCACGTTGATCACGAAAATACGGTCATAGCTCGCTTCGGTGATATCGGCGATCGGCGCGAGATCGAATACGGCTGCATTGTTCACCAGAATATCCAGACCGCCGCGATCGGCAGTGAAGGCTGCGAAATCGGCAATCGACCCCATATCCGCGACATCCAGCGCGCAGGCGTGCGCCTTTGGGCCAAGCGCCTGCGCGGCATCTTCCGCCGCTTCAAGGCTGCGGTCGGCGATGCACACCGTCGCACCTTCGGCAATGTAACCCGCCGCCATGGCGCGGCCGATGCCGCCGGCGCCGCCGGTGATCGTGGCGTATTTGCCCGTTAATCTTCCGCTCATCGAATGGGCCTCACCACACACAATAGCCGCCATCGGCGAGCACGATTGAACCTGTCATCAGGCTCGATGCGTCGGAGGCGAGAAACAGAACGACGGAGGCGATTTCATGGGTCTGGCCGACTCGGTGCATCGGCGTCATATCCAGCCAGATACGGTTGAGTTCTTCGTCTTCCATACCGAACCGCGTCAGGGGCGTATCGATATAGGTGGGGGCGACGGCATTGACCCGCACGCCACGATCGGCCCATTCGCCGGCGAGCGAGCGGGTCAGATGATGCACGGCTGCCTTGGAAGCGTTGTAATAGCTCTGCTTCTGCGGCTTGTTGGAAATGAAACCGGACATCGAGCCGATATTCACCACCACACCACGCTTGCGCGCGAGCATCGCCTTGCCGAAGGCGCGGGCGCAGTAGAATACACCGTTGAGATTGACGTTGACGACGTCGAGCCAATGCTCGTCGGTCACATCCTCGGCGGCGGTGCCGGAGCGGGCGATGCCGGCATTGTTCACGAGAATGTCGATCGCACCGAATTTTTCTTCAAGCGATCTAGCCGCCGCATTTACGGCCGCGCTGTCGGTTACGTCGAGCACCACGCTGTCCGCCGAATGGCCGAGCTTTGCCAATGTCACCTTGCCTTCCTCGCAGACATTGGCGTCACGGTCGGCGATGATCACATGCGCGCCAGCTTCGGCCAGAGCTGTCGAACAGGCCAGGCCGATCGCGCGGCCGCCCCCCGTCACCACCGCATTACGGCCCTTGAGATCGTATTTTTCGAGATACATTTTTGCTCCTGTCGTTCGTCAGGTATCGCGGATACGGGTTCAATGCAGATGGAATGTCCGCCTTATCAACGCCCTGCCGTCCGGGCCGAACAAAGATGCCCGATCGGTCCGCGGCGCCATGGTCACCGGATCGCCCATGCGAATGCCAGCCAGTTCATCGGCCTTGACAATCATCATCCCGCCATTCGGTCGCTTCACATAGACGAGGGTTTCGTTGCCGAGATGTTCGACGAAATCCGCGACGCCCCCAATCGGCCCGGATTCCGCGAGCATCGTATGCTCGGGCCGCATTCCAACGGTCACGCGGGTTCCCGGCCCCGCTTCGATGCCATCGGCCGCGATCGTCACCACTCCCGCATCCGCGAGCGCGACTTGCGCCCCATGATCGTCCCGCGCGACGATCTCGCCGTCCAGCAAGTTCATTTTGGGCGAGCCGATGAATCCCGCGACAAACAGATTGGCCGGATTGTTGTAAAGTTCGAGCGGGCTGCCGACTTGTTCGACGATCCCGCCGTTCAGCACCACGATGCGGTCGGCCATGGTCATCGCCTCGATCTGATCGTGGGTGACGTAGATCATCGTCGTCTGCAATTCCTTGTTGAGCTTGACCAGTTCGGTGCGCATCTGAACGCGCAGCGCCGCATCGAGATTGGACAGCGGTTCGTCGAACAGAAATCCTTTCGGATTGCGCACGATCGCCCGGCCGATCGCGACACGCTGGCGCTGCCCGCCGGAGAGCGCCTTCGGCCTTCGGTCGAGCACCTTGTCGAGTTGCAGCATCGCGGCGGCCTGGGACACCTTAGCCACGATCTCGGCCTTGGGGACTTTCGCCATTTTCAAGGCGAATCCCATGTTTTCCGCGACCGTCATGTGCGGGTAGAGCGCATAGGTCTGAAACACCATGGCGAGGCCGCGCTTGTCGGGTGGAATATCGTTCGCGCGCACCCCGTCGATACTGAAATCGCCGCCGGTGATTTCCTCAAGCCCCGCGATCATGCGCAGCAGCGTCGTCTTGCCGCAGCCGGACGGCCCCACGAAAACCACGAACTCGCGATCGTCGATCGCAAGATCGACTCCCTTGATCGCATGGAATCCCTCATACCGCTTCTCGACTTTTTCGAGAACGAGCTTTGCCATCATTCTCTCCTATTTCACCGCGCCGAACGTCAAGCCGCGAACCAGGCGCCGCTGAGTCAGGCTGCCGAAGACCAGAATCGGCGCCACCGCAAGCACCGAGGCCGCGGACAGTTTCGCCCAGAACAAACCTTCCGGCGCCGAGAAACGCGCGATATAGGCGGCGAGCGTGCCGGCGCGCGAAGCGGTCACGTTGATGCTCCAGAACGCCTCGTTCCACGACAGAATGACCGAGAGCAGTGCGGTGGACGCAATGCCGGGCCCCGACAGCGGCAACAGCAGATGGACCATCTGCTTGCGCGGACCGATCCCGTCGACCCGCGCGGCTTCCAGAATTTCCCCTGGAATTTCCTTGAAGAACGAATAGAGCATCCAGACCACGATTGGCAGGTTCATCAGCGTGTCGATGCCGACAAGGCCAATCCGCGTGTCCAGAAGCCCGGCTTCCTTCAGGCCGAGATAGATCGGCATCAGGACGCCCACCGCCGGCAGCATCTTGGTGGACAGCATCCACATCAGGGTAAACTCGGTGCGTTTTCCCGGAAAAAACGCAAGCGCATAGGCAGCGGGGAACGCGATCGCGATGGCGAGAACCGTCGACCCGATACTGACGACAACGCTGTTGATCGCGAACAGAATATAGCCGGCATTGTTCGTCGCCGCGAGGAAGCTCTCGAATGTCGGCGGAAAGATTAGCAGAGGCGGGATCGCGATCGCCTGGCCTTCGGTCTTGAAGGCGGTGATTAGCATCCAGAGAATCGGGAAGAACATCACCAAGGCGGCGATCCAGGCTAGCACGCCGAAAATGACCCTGCTGGAGATGGATGGTTTCATCGCCGCTTCCTAACGCTGCAGGTTTTTCGAAACGGCGCGAATCAGGAAGAAAGCAAGAATATTTGCAAGCACGATCGCGAATACGCCCGCCGCCGACGCGCTGCCAATGGAGAAATCATTCAACGCCTTGATGAAGATCAGATAGGTGAGCGTCGTGGTCGCATCGCCCGGCCCGCCATTCGTCGTCGTGTAGATCACCGCGAATGCCGACAACAGAAAGATCGATTCCAGCATGATGACGATGGCGATCGGCCGTCCGAGATGCGGCAGCACGATGTAGCGCAGCCGCGCGAAACCGTGCGCGCCGTCCATCCGGGCCGCTTCGAGCTGGTCGGTGTCGAGGGATTGCAGCGCGGTCAGCAGGATCAGTGTTGCGAACGGAATCCACCGCCAGGAATAGATGATGATCACGGCAGTCATCGGATCGGTGCTGAACCAGGCGATCGGGCGCAATCCCACCAGCATCATCAGCCAACCGAACAATCCGCTGACCGGATCGAGCAGCAGATTCTTCCAGATCAGGGCCGCGACCGGCGACATCACGAAAAACGGTGCGATCGCCATCAGCCGCGCGACGTTCCGACCAGGAAAATCGTTATTGAGAAGCAAGGCGATCAGCGTGCCGAATACGATGGACGCAAACAGCACGCCGACGACGAGAATAACGCTGTTCTCGATCGCCACCCAGGTCGAGACGTCGGTGAACAGATAGCGGTAGTTCAGGCCGCCGTTGAGCACTGCAGGCGGCGACATCAGGTTATAGTGTTCGAACGAATAGAACAGCGTGCGCAGCAGCGGCAGAACCGACCAGAGCAGCAGCAAAGCCACCGCCGGCAGCAGCAAGGGCAAGGTATTGACCTGCCGCGAGCCGCGGGACCGGCCAGTCACCCGCAGCCCGCCGGTTTTGGTGATCGCTTCGCTCATTCCGCCACCTGAACGTTCCGTGATCCGGCTCAGTGGTAGCCCGCTTCCTTCATCGTCCGCGCAGTTGAAGACTGCGCCTGTTTCAGTGCCGCTTCAACGGATTTCTGCCCGGCCAATACCGCCGCGATCTGCTGGCCAACCTCGGTGCCGATTCCCTCGAATTGCGGGATGGCGACGAACTGAACGCCGACATAGGGCACTTTCTTCAAGGTGGGGTCGTTGGGATCGGCGGTCAGAATCGCGTGCTTCACCATTTTCGCGAAAGGGGCGGCTTTCAGGTAGTTCGGATTGTCATAAGTGGAAATCCTGGTGCCCGGCGGCGTCTGCACCCAGCCGAAGGTTTTGCCGGCAAGCGCCAGATACTGCTTCGATGTCGCCCATTCCAGGAACTTCTTGGCATCCGCTTCCTTGCGGGTCGATTTCGGAATGGCGAGCGACCACGCCCAGAGCCAATGCGCCCCTTTCGGCGTCACCGCGACCGGCGCATCGACCATGCCGACATCGTGGGCCACCTTCGAGGTCTTGGGGTCCCACAGCGTTCCGGCGGCAACGGTGGAATCGATCCACATGCCGCATTTGCCCTGGCTGAACAGCGCCAGATTCTCGGTAAAACCGTTCGATGTCGCGTTCGGCGGCCCGTATTTCTTTTCCAGATTGACGTAGAACGTGACTGCATTCTTCCACGCGGCGCTATCGAGCTTCGGCTGCCATTTCATGTCGAACCAGCGGCCGCCATAGGTATTCACCAGCGTATCGATATAGGCCATGTTCTCGCCCCAGCCGGGCAGGCCGCGCAGGCAGATGCCGTAGACGCCTTTGGCGGGATCGTTGATTTTCGCCGCGTATTCCGCGATTTGCTTATAGGTCGGGTGCTTCGGCATGGTGATGCCGGCTTTCTTGAACAGGTCCGTGCGGTAATAGGTGACCGAACTTTCGGCGTAGAATGGCAGGGCATAGAGCATGCCCTTGTAGGAAAGCCCCTTGCGGACGGATGGAAATATGTCCTTGACGTCGTAGCTCGCCGGCAGGCCGGTCATCGGGTCGAGCCAGTGGCTTTTCGCCCAGATCGGCACTTCGTAGGTTCCCACCGTCACCACGTCGAAATTCCCGGAATTGGTCGCGATATCCGTGGTCACACGCTGGCGCAGCGTATTCTCGGGCAGCACCACCCAGTGCAGCTTGATCCCGGTTTCCTTGGTGAATTGCGGCGACAGTTTCTGCATCTGCAGCATGTCGGGATTGTTCACCGTTGCGATGGTCAATGTGGCGGCATGAGCCGCGCCGGTCGCGCAGAGCACGCCGAGCAAGCCGCCCATGATATTCTGATATCGTTTCATTCCTGTATCCCCCTTTCGATCGTTCTTGATGGCTTCAATGCAAGTCGGCGGCGATGGCGTGCCCAGGAGACAGACCGGCACGCGACACCGCGCGGCGGAAGTGAGAACCGCAAAATTCGTGACGATATCGAATGAGAAAACCCGTACGGGTGCGAATGTCCAACGCACCGCTGTGACGACGCTCCTCTCGCTGCCACGGCGTGCGGTTCGTCCGCATCTTATGAAACGCAGGTAAACTTCTTTCGTTTAGAAAGTCAATGCAAAAATTATTTCGTAGAAAACATCGCAAATCCGGGCAAATCCCTCGATTTTTGCATGAGGCAGCAGCGCTGTCCAGGTTTTCGGCTTTCGATACGAAACTTATGGACTTTCTGTCCGATCGCTGGCAACGATTGGGGATGCGCAACGCCAGGGCAGCAAGGTGATGATCGGCGCGAAAAGCGCCGTGCTCCAGCGCCGGCTGAAAATCGCCGACTGGATCCGCCAGCATGGCCAGATGCGGGTGGACGAACTCAGCACCGCGCTGATGGTCTCGGAAGTCACGATCCGCGGTGATCTGTCCTATCTCGAGGAACAGGGCCTGATCGTGCGCAGCTTCGGCAAGGCGATCGCCACGAAATCCGCGGCGCCGCGCGATCGCCCGGTGAGCGCGCCGCTGACCAAGGCGCTGCTCGTGCCCATGCTGCGACGTGCGCAGAGCCTGATCGAGCCGGATCAGACCGTGCTGATCGGCCCCGGCGATCTGGCGATGCAACTGATTCCCTGGCTCGCCGAAATTCCCGGATTGTCCGTGCTGCTCGCCAATGTGGCAGCAATTCCGCTGGCACGTGCCTGTCTCGATGCGCGGGTGCATCTGCTGGGCGGCGAGATCAACGCCGAGACTGGCGCGCTCGAAGGCGCACAGACGATCCGCGGCCTGGACCACTATCCGCTCGGCTGGACGATCATCGAAGCCGACGCACTCTCGGCCGATGCGATGCTTCTGCTGGCCTCGAAATCCGCCGAGCGCCTCGGCGAAGCGGCGTTGCGACGCGCGGCACGCAGTATCGTGCTGGTCGGCAGCCAGGTACTGTCACTTGAACGCAGGGCCGCGCATCTGCCGCTTGCCGGCATTTCCGATATCATCCTGCCCTCGGCCCCCAGCAATCGCGCGCGCGACATCATGATCGATGCTGGATTCCGGCCGATCGACAGCGATGGCGGAACCCAGGCGCATTTCTGCAGCCACCGTCCGAGTGCCGAACGCGCGGCCCGCACCGCCGGCGAAGCCTCGTGACGGGTGCGGCGTGACAGTGGGGATGGCATGATCCTCACCATGGGGGAGATTCTGGTCGATATCCTTGCCGAGGAACGCGGCCAGGGCTTCCTTGAACCCGGCCGCCTGCTTGGTCCGTTCCCCGGCGGCGCGCCGGCAACCTTCATCGTTCAGGCGGCACGGCTCGGCGCCCGCGCCGGCATTATTTCCTGCGTCGGCGACGACGATTTCGGCTGGCTCAACGTCGAGCGGCTGCGCCGCGAGAACGTGGATGTCGGCGCCGTGCGCATCGACCCCGATCAGGTCACCGCGAGCGCCTTTGTGCGCTATCGCGAGGATGGCGACCGCGACTTCCTGTTCAACCTCAAGCGCAGCGCCGCCGGCCGGATCGCGATCGACGGCGCGGCACGCGCCATGCTCGCCGAGTGTGCGCATTTCCATATCATGGGGTCGTCGCTCTTCTCGTTCCACATCATCGATGAAATGAAAAAAGCACTCGAGCTGGTCCGGGCGAATGGCGCGACGATCTCGTTCGACCCCAATATCCGCAAGGAAATGCTGCGGATTCCAGAAATGCGCGCGGGACTCGAATTCATGCTGGGCTATACCGACATCTTCATGCCGTCGGGCCCTGAGATCCTGCTGCCGACCGACGCGAAATCCGAACGCGCCGCGATCGACGAATTGCTCGACCTCGGCGTGCGCATGATCGTGATCAAGCGCAACCGCAAAGGGGCGAGTTTCTACAGCAACGACGATGCTTTCGACGTGCCGGCATTTCCGATCGAGGAAGCCGACCCGACCGGCGCGGGTGATTGTTTCAGCGCGGCCTTCGTCACCTGTCTGCTCAAGGGTATGGATATGCGGCGCTGCGTCACCTACGCCAATGCCGCCGGTGCGCTCGCGGTCAGCCGCAAAGGCGGGATGGAAGGGATCGGGGGTTTTGCAGCCCTAGATGCGCTCATCGCGCGAAGCGATCTGCCATAACATTTCGTTATTTCGAGAGAGCGCATCATGAGTGATTCAAAAACGGATGTGGCGATCGGCATCGATGTCGGCACCGGCAGCGCGCGCGCCGGCGTGTTCACGCTGGATGGCGCCATGCTTGCCCAGGCGGTGCGCCCGATCCGCCAGTGGTGGCCGCGCGCCGATTTCATCCAGCAATCCAGCACCGATATCTGGGCCGCCGTTGGCGATTCCGTGCACGCGGCACGCGCCGAGGCCGGCAGAAACCTGCGTGTACGCGGCATTGGCTTCGATGCGACCTGTTCGCTTGTCGTGCTCGATCGCGGCGGCGCGCCGCTCAGCGTCGATCCCGCCGGCGCGGCGGAGCAAGATGTCATTCTGTGGGCCGATCATCGCGCGCACGGGCAGGCCGAACGGATCAACGCGGGCGATCACGCGGTGCTGCGTTATGTCGGCGGCCGCATCTCGCTGGAGATGCAGACGCCGAAACTGCTCTGGCTCAAACAGAACTTGCCGGAAATCTGGCGGAAGGCAGCACATTTTTTCGACCTGCCCGACTATCTCACCTGGCGTGCGACGGGAGCGCCATCGCGTTCGCTCTGCTCCACCGTGTGCAAATGGACCTATCTCGGCCACGAGAATCGCTGGGACGAGACCTATTTCCGCGCGATCGGCCTTGGCGATCTCGCCGACGAGAACTTCGCGCGCATCGGCACCGCCATCCTGCCGATGGGCGCGCCCGCGGGACCAGGGCTGTCGGTGGAGGCCGCCGCCGCGTTCGGGCTCGATGCCGGCATCCCAGTCGGCACCTCGGCGATCGACGCCCATGCCGGCGGTCTGGGCGTGATCGGCGCCGCTCTCGACGGCACGCCGCCGGACGATGCGGCATTCGCCCGCCGTCTGGCGCTGATCGGCGGCACCTCCTCGTGCCACATGGCGGTTTCGCGCACCCCGAATTTCGCTCCAGGCGTGTGGGGGCCGTATTTCTCGGCGATGGTTCCCGATTTCTGGCTGAACGAGGGCGGCCAGTCGGCGACCGGCGCGCTGATCGACCACATCGTGACCGGTCATGCCGCCTATCCCGCGCTGGCCGAACGGGCGCAAGTCCAGGGCATCACCATCTATCAGCTTCTGAACGGCATCCTGGACGATATGGCGGTGCGAGCGCC
Source organism: Acidiphilium sp. AL (assembly GCF_025499445.1). Lineage (NCBI taxonomy): Bacteria > Pseudomonadati > Pseudomonadota > Alphaproteobacteria > Acetobacterales > Acidocellaceae > Acidiphilium > Acidiphilium sp. AL. The sequence goes on along the minus strand of NZ_JAIMBZ010000011.1, from coordinate 61,968 downwards.
GTTGCCCGCATTACTCACCGAAGGGCTCCATGTTTTCCCCGATTTCCACGGCAACCGCTCGCCGCACGCGGATGCGACCCTGCGTGGCATGGTCTCCGGCCTGTCGCTTTCCGCCACGCCGGAGGATTGCGCGCGCCTCTATCTCGCGACCATCCAGGCGATCGCCTATGGCACGCGCCACATCATCGAAACGATGAACGCAAACGGCTACGCGATCGACACGATTTTCGCGACCGGCGGGGGCACCAAGAACCCGGTATTTCTGCGCGAGCACGCCGACGCCACGGGCTGCCGCGTGGCACTGCCCACCGAACCGGAAGCGGTTCTCCTGGGTGCGGCCATCCTCGGCGCGGTCGCCGGCAAAGCCTATTCCGATATTCGCGCGGCGATGGCGGCAATGAGCCGCGCCGGACAGGTCATCGCCCCAAACCAAGCCGCCGCCGGGTATCACGCCCGGAAATATGCGGTGTTCCAGCGCATGCACGCCGACCAGCTTGCCTATCGCACCCTTATGGCCGGCTATTGATGGATTGAGCCATCGGGATTCTGGCTATTACGGGACGGTCGTTTATTAAGGCTAAATGTCCAATCCGATCCTGCCCATCCGCATCATTCTCGGTCGCCCGCGCCTGTTCACCGGCCTTGTCTGTGGGTTGATCGCGTTTCCGTTCCTGCCGCACACCCTCCCATTGACCACGCGCGGCGTGATCTCATGGGACGTGTTCGTCGCCGCGTTCCTGATTCTCGCGGCCATCCATTTCGCGCACGCCGACCATAAGCGCATCGCTGCCGATGCCGCCCGTCAGGAGGAAGGTGAATGGTCGCTGTTCGCCCTGACGCTGATCGGCGCCGTGATGAGTTTCACCGCCATCGTGATTTTTTCCGGCCTCGCGCATCTGAAGGCCGCTCATAGCGAATATATCGCGCTTGTGGCACTTACCCTGACAGCATCGTGGCTGATGACCCAAGTGACCTTCGCGTATCGTTACGCGCATGAATACTATGCCATCACGAGCGCCGGCCCCGAGGGCGGCCTGGAATTCCCCGGCGAGGATTCGCCCGACTACCTCGATTTCATCTATTTTTCCTTCGTGCTCGGCATGACGTTCCAGGTATCGGACGTGAACGTCACCGGACGGAAAATGCGCCGCCTCGCCACGCTGCAAGGCTTGATCGGCTACATGTTCAATACAGTGGTGCTGGCGCTGACCATCAACATCGCCGCCGGGATTTTCTGAGCCGCAACGCCGCTCGCCCTGCCCAATCGCTGATCGGGCAAGGTTGGGCGGGCGGATGAGCCGGTGCGCGGTCAGGGCGGCGCGCGCGCGATGGCGCGGCAAAGGACGGGCTGGATGGCGCGGCCGGGCTGGGGCGGCACCTGAACATGGAACGGGATGTGCCGCATCGATGGTGTTTCGGGGGCGGTGTTTGTCCGCGGCTCGGGTGCCGCGGGTTCGGACGGGTTTGGCGATCTTGCGATGCAGAGGCAGGGCGGCGGCCTGATGCCGAGGCTGTGGCACAGGGGACGGAGCAGGCGGCCGAAGCGGGGATCGGCTTCGATCATGGCGGCGACCCTGGGATCGCCGAGGAAAAAGCGAAGCTGCGAGGCGGCCGTCCTGGATTCCGGCAACGGAGCGAGCAGCCAGGCGAAGCGGCGCGGCAGGCGGAGCGCTTCGGGTTCCGGCGATGCGGGCTCGGACGGTGCGGGTGCAGGTTCGGGTTCGCGCGGCGGTGCCGGAGGGCGTGTCCGCGCGCGGCGCCGGGGCGGGGTCGCGTAGCGGGGCGCGCTGGCGATGGCCTTGAAGCGGGCGGCGATGAAGCGCAGGCGGTTCCAGAGCAAGAGGGTCAGCAGCGGCGATGCGAACGCACCCTTGACGCCGCGGGCGGCGACGGCCTGGCAGAGATACTCGATGATGCCGGCGAAGCGGGCGGAGGGGGTGTTCAGGCTCACGAACGAAACAAGAACATAAATGACGGGGGGTGGGCAAGGGGATTGTGCGGGGTGGACAGGGCTGGTTCGACAGACCGTTTCGTCCCGCGCTCCATATCGCAGAATCAATCTCGTCCATGATCGGGCGGTGGGGGACAAGCCCTTACGTCGACGGCGTCGGAACTCCCGGTTCGCAGCAAGTTCCATCCAGCGCGTCGCCGATCCTTTGACGGTTCATATCTGTTGATAGTGCGCAAGGCATTGTCAGAATTGGCTACACGTCAGTAAAAGGCGGGGGCAACGGCCCAGAGAACGACGCATCGGGTCGAACCTGCATTTTCGAACCGATGTGGTAGAGCGCTCGAAAACTCAAACGAATCACCAGCGCAGAGAACGCCGGCCTGACCATCGACTTCGAGGCGCAGAGACCCTTCCAGGACCGTGCCCGCGTCGTAACCCGCATGGGTGTACGCGGTGTCGCCCGAGGAGCCATTCGGCTCAATGTGAACCAACATAAGCTGGATCTTACCGTCTCCGGCCTCCGCGGATAATAGCTGCTTCGTGACACCATTTGTCGTCAGTTTAAGCACTCGCCGCTGCTCTTGCCGAACGATCCAGCGCGGCTCATGTGCCATGGCGCTGGGTTCACTGAAGAACCAGCTCATAGGCACGCCGAAGACATCTGATAAACGCTGCAACGTTTTAATCGAAGGTGTTGAGACGCCGCACTCGATCTGACTCAGCATGCTTACCGAGACCCCGCTGAGCCTAGCTAACTCCTGCAGAGTCCAATTCCGTCTTCTGCGAGAGATACGCAACCGTGCTCCGACCTTCATCTGAGTGGACTCGGCCTCACCCTTGACCCTCCTTCTGCGCTTTAGTGCGCCAGCTCGGTCATATTCGTCCATCTGGGTTCCTTTTTCCGTTATAGCTATAAAAATTGCAGGATTTTTACATTTTTATTGACATTAAAATGCTCCGGATTATAGCTTGCCTTAAGTATGGCCGAAACTGAACCCGTATCGGGCGCCCCGCCCCGTCTAAGCGTTGTGCCGAGGGTCCCATTGGATTTTCTGTTGCGCTGTTTTTCTGATAACAATAGATGAGGAGGCCAAGATGCTGAAGTCTCATGCCATTCCTGTAAAGTTTGGCAGAATTCTGCTTTCATTATTTATCCTCTGGGGATTGTCCACGACACCAACTTGGGCGTCAACCAAAACCCTCTACCTTTTTAACTGGGCGCATTATATCGGTAATGGAGTTATCAAGAAATTTGAAGCAAAATGCGGTTGCAAGGTGATTCAGAGTTATTATAATTCCAACGCACAACTTGTCGCCAAACTCAATGCTGGGGGCGATGCGCAATACGATGTTGTTGTTCCGACCAGCTTTTATATTTCCCAGCTTGCTGACGAAGGATTAATTCAAAAACTAGACCATGCACGCCTATCGAATTTCAAAAATCTTCTGCCAAAATTTCAGAATCCAAGTTATGATCCACATGACGCCTATTCGATTCCATACCAATGGGGTACGACGGGTGTAATCTATAATACAAAAAAATTCAATAGCGCGCCGAATAGCTGGGCGTTACTGTTTGATCCGAAAGAAAATCCGCATTATCCGTTTGCGCTCATAGGTGGCAAGGGGCGTGAGACCATAGGCGCGGCATGTGCATACCTCGGTTTCGGTATTCAGTGTAGCAAGAAGAGTCAATGGTTGAAGGCGGCGCGCTTAATCGAGAAGACAACGAAGCGGCCGAATTTCATCGGCTTCGTTGGCGGCGAAGTCGAGGTTCATGATATAGAAGTTGGTATCATCGACGCCGGAATGAGCTGGAACGGCGACATTGCTACTTGTCACGCGGGGCAAATGGGGCATTGCCCGGATACGAGGTACATCGTGCCCAAGGAAGGCACTCTGATGTGGGTCGATACGATGGCCATTCCCGCACATGCGCCTGACCCGGCACTAGCGTACGAGTTCATAAACTATATTCTTTCCGCTAAAGCCGGAGCCGAGCTGTCGAACTTCAACAACTACTCGAGCCCCAACGCGAAAGCGATGCCATATCTTGATAAGGCCCTGAGTGCGCCATTGGTGTCGCCAGGCAAAGATGAGATGAGAAGATTGTATTTCTTGAATCCTCTTCCAAAGAACAAGGTGCAGGTATTTTACGCTATCTGGTCGGCAGTTCGCGAGCACTGACCGGATATGTCGTAGGTCTTATGACGGCGAGCACGGCCAGGATTCACGCGTGAAGAACTGACGATGGATCGACAGTCGTTTCCGGCCAGCCTTTATGTGGAAACCGCGAAGTCCGGCGTTGTTGCGCCGAGCCTTGCCGGTCACATTCGAACATCCGTCGCGATCATTGGCGGCGGCTATACAGGCCTCTCAGCGGCTCTATGTTTGGCAGAACGTGGCGTGCGGGTTGTCGTTCTTGAGGCCAACGACGTTGGTTGGGGAGCTTCAGGACGAAACGGGGGACAAGTAAATCCCGGCCTCAAAGCGGATCCGGACGAGATCGTGCGACGGTTCGGAAACGAGAGAGGAAACAGGATGATCGACTGGGCTTGGAACGGCCCCAGCCGAGTGTTTGAATTGGTGCGCCAGCACGGGATGGAATGTGAAGCGAGGCAGGATGGAACCATTCGCGCCGCATACACGACGACTGATGAAAGGCGGATCATGCAGAGTATCGCTCAATACGTGCGCCATGGCATGCCTGTAGAGCTTCTATCGTCACATGCGATGCAATCCCGAACTGGCTCGTCGCGCTATTTGGTCGGCATGCTGGATCGCCGCGGTGGATCGCTGAACCCACTGGGGTATGCGCGAGGTCTGGCAGCCGCCGCTCGGAGAGCCGGCGCGGAGATCTACGGCGCGAGCCGGGTGTTACGAGTCCGAAGAGACGGAGCCCATTGGACTCTTACGACGGTTCGGGGGAGCGTAGACGCCGAGCAGGTGGTTCTCGGTACTAACGGATATACGGATGAGGTTGCCGCAGCGGTTAAGAATAGCCTCGTACCTGTCTATAGTGCGATCATCGCGACGGAGCCTTTACCTGACGCGCTCGCAACTACCATCTTGCCGGGTCGACAAGTCGTCTATGAGCTTGGCCCGCTTCCAACCTACTTTCGAGTGGATGAAGGAAATCGTCTACTGATCGGAGGGCGGAGCGTTCTCCGATCGAAACAGGGGCTCAATAGTTTTCTCCATTTGAAGCGCTATGCGTCACGGCTATGGCCCTTTCTCAACGGAATTGAATGGACCCACGGTTGGAATGGCCGTGTCGCGATCACTTTGGATCATTACCCGCATGTGCATGAGCCGGCACCCGGTATGCTGGTGGGAGTTGGATACAATGGCCGCGGCGTCGCGATGGCGACGCTTGTAGGGGAGCTCCTCGCTCGTAGAGCCCTCGGTGCAAAGGACGATGAATTGGAGCTGCCCATCAGTCCCATCGCGCCGGTTCCATTGCGCCGGTTTTGGAGAGTGGGCGTGGCGGCCCGGATAGCATATGGTCGGATGAGGACCCGACTATCTGGATAACTTGGTCACCGGCTGGTGCGTTTTTGTGAATTTCGTGTCAAGTGGAGCGAAGCCGTGGGCGGCGCCTTCTCAGTCAGGCGAGGCTCCGGCCCACTTATTGCGGAACCGCGCCGATGCGGCGCGCGCGGCGACAGCCTGGCAGAGATACCCGCCGCCGGTTCATGATACCCGTAAAATCAGAGGCGGGATTTGTCATGATGCCCCTGTCGCAATGATCACTCTGCGCTCAGCGAACTCGGAAGAGCGTCGAAGAGGCGGCGGGCGATCCTCGCTTCTTCGGTATTGATGCCCCTGGGAAGAACAGGCATCAGAAAATCACCTTCCGTCGTTTTGATGAGCCATACCCTGCAAACATTGCGGCCGGCGAGACGTATTTTAAATTCAATCCGATCCACGACAAGAATCTCCGGCGGACGGGGATTGGTGACCGGGTCGTAACCGAAAGTCCGCATAACTCCGATCAAATGGGTGTGGTTATCGCCGACATCCCGATTTCCATAATTATGATCCCGGTACCACTGGCCTCCCGCGCCTTCGTGAAAATTGTCAGCCTCGAGTTCGAGCCGTGAAATTCGTCCTGGCGGCATTGGGATGGTTCCTCGACAGAAAGGCATGATTTTCTTGCCCGCTGGACGTTACCATATCCGTTCCTTTGCTTGAATGGAAATCTATTGCGGTGCAGGAGGATGGCGGCTTGCGGCACGATGGATTGCTTCGCTCCGCTCGCAATGACGGTTCCGATGTTTGCCCCAAACCGGGACACTGACAGGAGGATGGCGGCTTGCGGCGCGATGGATTGCGTCGCTCCGCTCGCGATGACGGTTCCGATGTTTGCCCCAAACCGGGACACTGACAGGAGGATGGCGGCTTGCGGCGCGATGGATTGCGTCGCTCCGCTCGCGATGACGGTTCCGATGTTTGTCTCGAACCGGGACACTGACAGGAGGATGGCGGCTTGCGGCGCGATGGATTGCGTCGCTCCGCTCGCGATAACGGTTCCGATGTTTGCCCCGAACCGGGACACTGACAGGAGGATGGCGGCTTGCGGCGCGATGGATTGCGTCGCTCCGCTCGCGATGACGGTTCCGATGTTTGCCCCGAACCGGGACACTGACAGGAGGATGGCGGCTTGCGGCGCGATGGATTGCTTCCGCCTCGCAGGCTCGGCGTCGCAATGACGGGATGGGGCGGTGCCTTTATTTTCCCGCCTTATGCGCCGCCGCTTCCTCGGCGCTGGAAACTCCGCCATGCGCCGCCGACCAAGCGACCGGGTCTTCCAGGAACTTGCGCACCCCGGCAAGTGTCGCTTCAGGGAAATAATTTCCGCCCCGGCAGGCTTCCAGCACATCCCACCAGGTGCAGAGATGGTGCAGGGAAATCCCCATCTCGGCGAGCTTGGACAGGCTGCCCGGAAACACCCCGTAATAGAACACCACGAAGACGTGATCGCAGATCGCCCCGGCGTCGCGCAGTGCGGTGGCAAACTGGATTTTCGAGCCGCCATCGGTGGTCAGATCCTCGACCAGCAGCGTGCGCTTGCCTTCCGGCACGTCGCCCTCGATCAGCGCGTTGCGGCCGAAACCCTTGGGTTTCTTGCGGACATAGGCCATCGGCAGCGACAGCCGGTCGGCGATCCAGGCAGCGTAGGGAATCCCCGCCGTCTCGCCGCCGGCCACCGCCTCGATCGTCTCGAACCCGATATGCCGGGTGAGCTTTTCCACCCCCAGCTCGCAGATTTTCGCCCGCGCGCGCGGAAAATAGATGATCTTGCGGCAGTCGATATAGACCGGCGCCTTCCAGCCCGAGGTGAAGGTATAAGGTTCGTCGGGGCGGAAATTGACCGCCTTGATTTCCAGCAGAATCCGCGCCGCCGTCAGCGCCGCATCCCGGTCCCAATCGCTCGCGTGTCCCATGCCCGCCGCCATCTCAGCCCTCCGTGCTCTGCGCGGTCCTAGATCACCCCTGCCCTGCCGTCCACCGTCTTGCCGCGCGGCGCCGAGGTGATAGACATCCCCGGAACCGAGCGCGGAGGAGCAAAATCGTGGCGAAAATCAAGGTCAGGAACCCCATCGTCGAGATGGATGGCGACGAGATGACACGGATCATCTGGGGCTTCATCAAGGACAAGCTGATTCTGCCCTATCTCGACATCGACCTGAAATATTTCGACCTCGGCATCGAGCACCGGGACGCCACCGACGACAAGGTAACTGTGGATTCGGCCCTGGCGACCAGGGAATACGGCGTCGCGGTGAAATGCGCGACGATCACCCCGGACGAAGCGCGAGTGAAGGAATTCAACCTCAAGCAGATGTGGCGCAGCCCGAACGGCACCATCCGCAACATTCTCGACGGCACGATCTTCCGCGAGCCGATCATCTGCCGCAACGTCCCCCGTCTGGTGCCGCACTGGTCCGAGCCGATCGTGATCGGCCGTCACGCCTATGGCGATATCTACCGCGCGGCGGAGACGAAAATCCCCGGCCCCGGCAAGGTGCAGCTTTCCTACATCCCCGCCGATGGCAGCAAGCCGATGATCCTCGACGTGCACGACTTCAAGGGGCCCGGCGTGGCGCTGGGGATGCACAATACCCGCGCCTCGATCGAAGGTTTCGCCCGCGCCAGCTTCAATTACGGCCTGCTGCGCAACTATCCGGTCTATCTTTCGACCAAGAACACCATCCTGAAAGCCTATGACGGCATGTTCAAGGACGTGTTCCAGGAGATTTTCGACGCTGAATTCAAGGCCGAATTCGACAGGCACGGCCTGACCTACGAGCATCGGCTGATCGACGACATGGTGGCCTCGGCGCTCAAATGGAATGGCGGCTATCTCTGGGCGTGCAAGAACTATGACGGCGACGTGGAAAGCGACATCGTCGCCCAGGGTTTCGGCAGCCTCGGGCTGATGACCTCGGTGCTGATGAGCCCGGACGGCAAAACGGTGGAGAGCGAGGCGGCGCACGGCACGGTGACGCGGCATTATCGCGAGCACCAGAAGGGCAAGCCGACCTCGACCAACCCGATCGCCAGCATTTTCGCCTGGACCCGCGGCCTTGCCTATCGCGGCAAGTTCGACGGGACGCCCGAGGTCACGGAATTCGCCGAAACCCTGGAACGCGTCTGCGTCGAAACCGTCGAATCCGGCCACATGACCAAGGATCTCGCCATCCTGATTTCCAAGGATCAGCCCTGGATGACCACGCAGGATTTCCTCGCCAAGCTCGACGAGAACCTGCAATCCGCCATGGGTCGCCGCAAGGCGGCATGACGACCATGCCGATACGGCCCTGACAAACGGGGGGCGCTCTTCTATTTATCGATAATGAGCACCATCCCGTTTTCCGTTCTCGATCTCGCGCCGGTTCCCGAGGGCGCGACGCCCGCCGATGCCTTGCGCAACACCGCCGATCTCGCGCGCCATGCGGAACGTCTCGGGTTCAACCGCTACTGGCTGGCCGAGCACCACAACATGCCGGGCATCGCCAGTGCCGCGACGGCGGTGGTGGTCGGCCATGTCGCCGGCGCTACAAGCAGCATCCGCGTCGGCTCGGGCGGAATCATGCTGCCCAATCACGCGCCGCTGATCGTCGCCGAGCAATTCGGTACCCTCGCCTCGCTCTATCCCGGCCGGATCGATCTTGGGCTGGGTCGCGCGCCGGGCACCGATCAGCGCACTGCCCGCGCACTGCGCCGCGACCTCGCGGGCAGCGAAGCCCGTTTTGCCGAGGATGTCCTTGAACTGCAATCCTATTTTCAGCCCGCGCCGCCCGATCAGCCGGTCCGCGCGGTTCCCGGCGCCGGGCTCGACATGCCGATCTGGCTGCTCGGGTCGAGCACCTACGGCGCGGAACTCGCGGCCGAACTCGGCCTGCCGTTTGCCTTCGCCTCGCATTTCGCACCCGACCTGCTGAGCCGCGCCTTGCAACTCTACCGCACGCGATTCCAGCCCTCGGCGCAGCGTGCCAGGCCCTATGCGATGCTCGGGGTCAATATCTTCGCCGCCGAAACCGACGCGCTCGCCGCGCATCTGTTCACCTCGCTGCAGCAGGCCTTCATCAATCTCCGGCGCGGCCGGCCCGGCAAATTGCCCGCGCCTCATGCCATGGAGGAACTCTGGTCGCCGCTGGAAAAAGCCCAGGTCGAGCACGCGCTCATGCATTCGATCGTCGGATCGCCGGAGACGGTCCACGCCGGGCTCGCTGCCTTCATCGCGGAATACCGCCCGGACGAATTGATGATTACCGCCCAGATCCACGATCATGCCGCACGGGTGCGCAGCTTCGAGATCGTCGCGGCGGCGCGCGACGCATCGGCCGTTCAGCTCCGCCCGTAGGTATCCTCGTAGCGCACGATATCGTCCTCGCCGAGATAGGCGCCGGACTGCACCTCGATCAGCGTGAGCGGAATGCGGCCCGGATTGTCGAGCCGGTGAACGCAGCCGAGCGGCAGGTAGAGGCTCTCGTTCTCGCGCACGAGATGGGTTTCGGCATCGCGAGTGACCAGCGCCGAACCCGCCACCACCACCCAGTGCTCGGCGCGATGGAAATGCTTCTGCAGGCTGAGCTTGGCGCCGGGCATGACGACGATCCGCTTGACCTGGAACCGGTCGCCCTGAATCAGGCTTTCGTAGAATCCCCAGGGGCGATAGACCCGGTTATGCGCCTCGGCTTCGGGGCGCTTGTCGCGTTTGAGCCGGTCGACCACGGATTTGACGTTCTGGGTCTTGTCCCGGTGGGTTACCAGAACGGCGTCCGGCGTGGTGATCACCACCACGTCCTCCAGCCCCAGCACGGCGGTCACCGCACCTTCGCTGCGCACGTAGCAGCGCGCCGAATCCTCGATCAGTGCTTCGCCCATCGCGGCATTGCCCGAAGCGTCTTTCGCCGCGACCTCCCAGATCGCCGACCAGGAGCCGACATCCGACCAGCCGATCGCCGCCGGCACCACGGCGGCGCGATCGGTCCTCTCGGCGATCGCGTAGTCGATGCTGATATCTGGCGAGGAGCGGAAACCCTCGGCGCCGAGCCGGATGAAATCGAGATCGAGCTGGCGCGCATCGAAGGCAACGCGCGACGCGCGGGCGACATCCGGTGCGAGGCGCTCCATTTCGGCGAGCAACGTGCGCGCGGTCGCGACGAACATGCCCGAGTTCCAGAAATGCCGCCCGTCGGCGATCAAGGCGGTGGCGGTCGCGGCCTCGGGTTTTTCGATAAAGCGCGCGATGCGGAAAGCGCCGTCATGACCGTCCAGCGCCGGACCGCGCTCGATATAGCCATAGCCGGTCTCTGCCGCGGTGGGCCGCATTCCGAACGTGACGATGAAGCCCTCGCGCGCGGCGCGCACGGCGATGCCGAGCGCCGATAGCAGCGCGGCCGTATCGGCGATCGACGCATCGGCGGCCATGATCCAGAGCACCGCGTCTGGGTCGGTTTCGGCGATCAGAAGCGCGGCGGCGGTGATCGCCGGCGCGCTGTTGCGGCCCTCCGGTTCCAGCATGATGCGCGCCCCCTCGGCGTCGGCTTCGCGCAACTGCTCGGCGACGATGAAGCGGTGCTCCTCATTGGCGACCACGATGGGCGGCGCGAACCCGTTGCCCGCGGCCCGCGCCGCGGTTTCCTGCAGCATGGTACGCCCCGAGATCAGCGGCCAGAACTGCTTCGGATAAGCCTTGCGCGAGACCGGCCAGAGCCGGGTGCCGGTGCCTCCCGAAAGAATCACCGGAACGATCGTCTCGTTCCGCGCTCCAGTCCCATCAGCCATGCGGTCCCCCAATTCACGTCGCCGCTTCATTGCCAGCGGATGCGTTATGCGTCCAGCATGATGCGGAAAAGGCAGGACATGACCGATTCGATCGACAAGATACGGCTCGAGGATCTCACCAGTGCCGAACTGCGCGCTCTGCTGCCGCGCCGGCCGGTCATCCTGCTGCCGCTGGGGAGTCAGGAGGATCAGGGCGCGCACGCGCCGATGGGCGATTTCCGGCTGACAGACATCATCGCCGCGCGCATCGCCCACGCCGCCACTGGCGCCGGAACCCTCACCCTCGCCGCCCCAACCCTGCCCTTCGGCGCCGCCGACCATTTCGGCGCCGTTCCCGGCGGTCTTGCGTTGGCGCCGGCAACGTTCCGCGCCGTGCTGTCCGATGTTCTAGCCGAGCTGGCACGCAACGGGCTGGAGCGCGTCGTGATTCTCAACGGTCATGGCGGCAACGCACCGGTCATTCACGAGGCGACGCTCGCGATCCGCCGCGCCGAGGGGCGGCTGATTCCGTCGGTCTATCTCTGGAAGATCGCACGCCGGCTGATGGAGCGCAGGATCGGCCCCGCTCCGGCGCGCTTCGGCCATGGCGGCGAACCGCTTGCCTCGATCACCCTCGCTTTGCGCCCGCGGGCGGCGCGACCCGATCTCGCAACCCCGCCCGCCGCCGCGGGACGCGTCATCGGTCTCGATGTCGCGGGATTCGGCGCACTGAGTTTCGGCGGCGTGGAGATCGACGCTCCGGTCGAATATCCCGAAATCGCCCCCAGTTCCGCCGCCGCCGATGCGACCCAGGCCGACGCGGCGCTGGGCGAAGCGGTGACCGATGAGCTGGTCGCCATCGCGGCGCGGCTCTGCGCGCATGTCGCTTCCCAGTCATGAGCCTCGTCGCCGGCTGGATTCCGGTCACCATCGCTGCCGCAATTTTCCAGGTCTGGCGCACCGCGTTGCAGGCGCGGCTGCGCGGCGCGCTAACGCCGGGCGGCGCCGGCTTCGTGCGCTATCTCTATGCGCTGCCGGTCGATCTTGTGCTCCTGTGCGGCGCCCTTGCAATACTGGATCGCGGCTTGCCCGTCTTCGGGAGCATATTCGTCCTGTTCTGCCTGATCGGCGGGATCGCGCAGATTTTCGGCACCAACCTGCTCATCATGGCGTTCGGTCATCGCAATTTCGTGGTCGGCACCGCCTATGCGAAGACCGAGGCGGCGCAGCTCGTGCTGTTCTCGGTGGTCGTGCTGGGCGCGCACCTTCCGACGATCGCGATCCTCGGCATCATGCTCGCCGTGGCGGGCGTACTCGGGCTATCCCTCGCCGGTCAACGCATGACTCCTTCCGAGGTGCTGCGCGCCTCGACGCAACCGGCGGCGCTGTGTGGACTCGGCGCCGGCACCGCCTTCGCGATCACCGCGATTTTGCTCCGCAACGCCTCACTCGCCCTGCCCGCGGCAACCCCCGTGCTGCTCAAGGCCCTGCTGGTGCTGATGCTGACCAATACGTTGCAGACGGTCGCGCAAGGCGCCTTCATGGCCCTGCGCATCCCCCGCGAACTCGTTCAGTGCATCGTGCTCTGGCGCAGAGCGGCGCCGGTCGGCGTGCTGTCGGCGCTGGGGTCGGGCTGCTGGTTCGCCGGCTTCGCGATGACCGACGTGGCGCTGGTGCGCGGCTTCGGCCAGATCGAGATTCTGTTCACCCTCGCCGTCGGGCATTTCTACCTGAAGGAGCGCACCAGGCCCGGCGAAACCATAGGGCTGGTTCTAGTGGCGCTCGGGGTCGTCCTGATCGCTGCGGCGGGGTTTGGTTAAGGCGTCAAGAACCGCCCCGGACATCCTTCACGGGACGCCCGTCGAGAACGCTGAAAAGACGCGGTGGCGGAACCGGTGATTCCGCCACCCTATCGAATCAGATCAGAGACCGAGACCGCCGAGAATACCGGTCAGACCGCTGAGGCCACCGAGGCCGCCGGTCAGTTGGCCGACCAGACCGCCAAGGATAGCCGCGCCACCCGCCGACAATGCGGCAAAGTCACCGGTCAGAGAGGTGAATACGCCCTCGAGATCCGCAGCTCCCCCCGAAAGCAGGCCGCCAAGACCGCTCAGGCTGCCGCCAAGGCTGAAGGACAGGCCGGCGCCCGAGACGGCGTCGATTTCAGCGGCGGTGAGTTCACGAATGGTTGTCATTGCGGATAGTTTCCTTTTTGTGAAGCGATTGAAAGGCGCAGAACTCCGCCGACGAGGACGCCGTTCTGCCGATAATGTCGGGCGAAAGGCTCTATCTGACCCCCGGACCTGCGGCCCGCGCCGTCATCGAATCCTCCCGAGGCTTGATCGCTTTTGGCGTTGTCTCAAAAACCATCAAAACCTAAGAAAACGTATACAACCTCGCCTAACCTCGTCAATTTGATTCTAGAATTATTTTTCAATTTAAATCATTAAAATTGCATTACGGTCGGCTCCGTTGCAATTGGAGGTTGCCGTTTTCTCAGGATTTCAAGAATTTACCCGGCACATCGATCATAAAATGAGAATCTGATCAAAACGCCAAAAATCATCTTGATTTTAGCGACCTTGCATGGCGTGTTACCGCAATCGGCGGTTTCATGGCGAAGGAGTGAGCGTGTCGGACGGTTTGTTTCGCGAAGCCACGCTCGACGCGCAGCGCGAGGAGTGGCTCGGCCCGATCCGTCTGGCCTCGCCGCCCGGACACTGGGTTCTGTCGGGCCTGGCCGGACTGATCGGCGCTGCCGTCATTCTGTTCCTGGTCTTCGGCCACTATACACGGCGCCAGACCGTATCCGGCGCGCTGGTGCCCTCATCAGGCCTGCTGAACATCAGCGCGACCATCGCCGGAACGGTCAAGCGGGTCGATGTGCATGACGGCGAAACGGTTCGCGCCGGGCAGCGCCTGCTCGAACTTTCCGGCGATGTCGACAGCCGGAGCATGGGCCTGATCGACGTGCTGATCGGTCAATCGCTGCGCGACCAGCAGGCGCTGCTCGAACAGGATCTCGCCACCCAGAAACAGGAAGTCGCGACCGAAACCGCAGGCCTGAACGCGAAACTCGTCATGCTGAACACCGAGCGCGGCGCGATCGCCGGGCAGATCGCGATCCAGAGGCAGGATATCGCCAGCACCGAAGCGGTTCTCAACAAGTTCAAAAGCATCGGCGGCGGCCGTTTCATCTCCGATCTGCAGATGCAGCAGCAGAAATCCACCGTGTTCGCGGCCCGCGCCCAGCTCAAGGCGCTCGAGCGCGAAACCGCCGCGATCGATCAGCAGATCGCCAAGACGACCCAGGATATCCACCAATTGCCGCTGAACGCGGCCACCCAATCGAACGCGACCCGCTCGAAACTGGCCAGTATCCGTCAGCAGCTTGCGCGGACTGCCGCTTCCGCCTCGATCGTGCAGCGCGCGCCGAATGCCGGCATCGTCTCGTCGATCGTGGTCGATCCGGGCCAGGCGGTCGCCACCGGCCAGTCGCTGATCTCGATCACCCCGGCAGGTTCGATCCTGCGCGCGCAGTTGCTGGTTCCCAGCCGGGCGATCGGCTTCATTCATCGGGGCAGCCGGCTCAACCTGCGCTACGCCGCCTTTCCCTACCAGGAATTCGGCCAGTATCGCGGCACCGTCGTCTCGATTTCGAAAAGCGCGCTGACACCAAGCGAAGTCGCGGCTCTGACCCAGACGCAGGCGAAGGAACCGCTGTACCGGGTGATGGTCGCGCTTGACCGCACCCATGTCGATGTCTACGGCCAGCGGGAGGCGCTACGCGCCGGACTGGCGCTCGATGCGACCATCGTGCTCGACCGGCGACGGCTGATCCAATGGGTGTTCGAACCGCTCTATGGTCTTGGGCGGGACGTATTCGTCGGCACACCGCACCACCCGGCGGTGCGGCGGACCGGCTCGAAGGTCGCGTCATGAAAATCCCGGATTTCGCATCGTTCGGCCTCGACGGCCTTACCTTCGGATTCGGCCGGCATTTGCCGATCGTTTTGCAGACCGAGGCGGCGGAATGCGGTCTCGCCTGCCTCACCATGGTCGGGCGCTATCACGGCCACGATATCGACCTGCCCAATCTGCGCCGGCAATTTCCCGCCTCGCTCAAGGGGGCAAATCTGACCCGGCTGATTGAGATCGCCGGCCGGCTCGGTCTCGATTCGCGACCGCTCCGGCTCGAACTGGAGGATCTGAAAAACCTCGGAACGCCGTGCCTGCTGCACTGGGATCTCAATCATTTCGTCGTGCTCAAATCGGCCGACGCGAACGGCGTGACCATCCACGACCCGTCGCGCGGCGTGCGCCGGCTGACCCTTGCCGAAGCGTCGCGCTCGTTCACCGGCATCGCGCTCGAATTGTCGCCGCGCGCCGATTTCCGGCCCGCCGAGGCGCGGCGCTCGATCTCGCTGCGCGCCCTCGCCGGCCGGATCGTGGGACTGCGCGCGGCCGCCGTGCAGATCCTGATCCTCGCTCTGGCGCTCGAGATATTCGGCATTCTGGGGCCGTTCTATCTGCAATGGGTGATCGATCAGGTGCTGGTCACCGCCGATCATTCGCTGCTCACCCTGCTCGGCATCGGTTTCGTACTGGTCACGATTTTTTCGGTGGCGATCTCGGCTTTGCGCGGCTGGGTCGTGGTCTATGTCAGCACCCTGCTCGACGTGCAGTGGGCCTCCAACGTGTTCGCCCATCTGATGCGCCTGCCGCTCGACTATTTCGAGAAACGCCATATCGGCGACGTGGTGTCGCGCTACGGTGCGGTGCAGAACATCCAGCGCACGCTGACCACCAAGTTCGTCGAAGCCGTGCTCGATGGGGTGATGGCGATCCTCACCCTGGTCATTCTGTTCATCTACAGCCCGGCCCTGAGCGTCATCGTGCTCGGCGTGTTCGCCGCCTATGGCGCGCTGCGCTGGCTGTTCTTCATGCCGCTGCGCCAGGCGACCGAGGATCAGATCGTCTTCGCCGCCCGTCAGCAGAGCCAGTTGCTGGAGGCGATCCGAGGCGTGCAGCCGATCAAGCTGTATAACAAGCAGAACGAACGCACCGCACGCTACGGCAACGCCCTGGTCGAGACCGCGAACCGCTCGGTCATGGTGCGCCGGCTGCATATCGTGTTCACCGCGCTGCAATCCGGCCTGTTCGGGCTGGAGAACGTGGCGCTGATCTGGCTCGCGGCCCTTCTGGTGCTGCGCGGACAGTTCACCGTCGGCATGCTGATCGCCTTCACCATGTATGCGAAGCAATTCACCGCGCGCGCCGGCAATCTGGTCGATTCGGCGATCGAGTTGCGGATGCTCCGGCTCTATGGCGAACGCCTCGCGGATATTGTGCTGACGCCGCCGGAACGGCATGTCGGCTCGGCCTATGAAGGGCCGCTGCCGACACCGTCGATCGAACTGCGCAATGTCGGTTTCCGCTACGGCGACGGCGAGCCCTGGATTTTGCGGAACTGCTCGATGCTGATCGAAGCCGGGCAATCGGCCGCGCTGGTCGGGCCGTCCGGTGCCGGCAAGACCACTTTGGCCAAATTGATCCTCGGGCTGCTGGAACCCACCGAAGGCGAAATCCTGGTCGGCGGGCTCGACATCCGCACGCTCGGCCTCGCCACCTATCGCTCGATGATCGGCGCGGTGATGCAGGACGACCAGTTATTCGCCGGATCGATCGCGGAAAATATCAGCTTCTTCGATCCGGCGTCGACGAACGAGCAGGTGACCGAAGCCGCGACCATGGCCGGAATTCACGACGAAATCGCGGCGCAGCCAATGGGCTACCGAACCCTGGTGGGAGACATGGGCTCGACGCTTTCTGGCGGCCAGCGCCAGCGGCTGATCCTGGCGCGTGCGCTGTATCACCGGCCGCGCATCCTGTTGCTCGATGAAGCGACCAGCCATCTCGACACCGCGCGCGAAGCCCGCATCGTCGAGGCGATCGCAGGGCTGAACGCGACCCGCATCGTGATCGCCCACCGCCGCGAGACCATCGTGCTGTGCGACCAGATCATTCTGCTGAACGCCGGCCAGGCGAACCGGATCACCCTGGCGCCGCCGACGCCGGAAGCACAGGAAACCCAAGCCGGCGTCCGTAACAAACGGAAACATGAAAAAGCCTGAAAATCAATAACTTATAGAGAAATAATCAGAAATATTCATTGATTTTCCAGACCGTTCGCCCGCGTCTAGTGTGCATCGCAGCGATTTGATGAGGCTTCGATCACGATGACGCGCATGGCCATGCGGCCGGATGGATGGACGAGGATGCCGCGGGCGGATGACACCCGGCGCGGCCTGAAATCGGTCATTTCATGCGAAGGTTTTGGTCTGCACGGCGGCGCGGCGGTTCATCTGCGCTTCGTGCCGGCCGCGCCAGGGAGCGGCATCGTATTCCGGCGCACCGATCTCGATGCGACCATTCCGGCACGGCACGATTTCGTCGCCGATACCCGTCTCTGCACCGTTCTCGCCGATCCCCGGCACCCGGAGGCGCGGATCGGTACGGTCGAGCATGTCATGGCATCCCTCGCCGGGCTTGGGATCGACGATGTGCTGATCGAGGTGGATGGCCCGGAAGTCCCGATCCTCGATGGTTCGGCCGCTGAATTCGTGTTCCTGCTCACCTGTGCTGGCATCGCCGAAAGCGAGGCGCCGCGCGAGGTGATCGAAATCCTGCGCCCGGTGCGCATCGCCGACGGCGCTGCCTTCGCCGAACTGCGCCCCGCCGGGCCGGATGCCGAAGGATTTGCCCTGGCGCTCGACATCGATTTTCCGGCCCGCGCGATTGGCCGCCAGGCTTTCTCGCTCGACCTCTCGCCCGCACGCTTCACCGAGGATCTGTCCCGCGCACGCACCTTCACCATGAAGGACGAGATCGACGCGCTGCATGAAGCCGGTCTGGCGCGCGGCGGCAGCCTCGCCAATGCGGTGGTGGTGGATGGCGGCCGCGTGCTCAACCCCGAGGGCCTGCGCTACCCTGACGAATTCGTGCGCCACAAGCTGCTCGACGTGGTGGGCGATCTCGCTTTGGCCGGCGCGCCGATCATCGGCCGCTTCGTCGGCGCGCGCACCGGCCACCGGCTGAACAATCTTTTGCTGCGCGCCTTGTTCGCGGATCCGGCGAATTATCGCCGGTTCGAGACCACCATCCCGGAATTCGCCGCCGTCGCCTGACGGCCCCCCTACCGGGTCGCCGCGATCACCCGTCCGTTCTGCATGCGCCAGATCCGGTCGAATTTTTCCACGCCGGTCAGCCGATGGGCAATCAGCAGGACGGTCCGTCCGGCCAGGGTCTCGTTCAGCGTGCTCATGAACTCGCGTTCGGTCTCGATATCGAGACCCGAGCAGGGTTCATCCAGAATCAGAACCGGCGCCGGACTCAGCAGCGTGCGCGCCAGCGCGAGACGCCGCCCCTGCCCGCCGGAAAACAATACCCCTTGTTCGCCGACCCAGGCATCGAGCCGATCCGGCAGGGCGCGAACGACATCGCCGATCCGCGCGGCATCCAGTGCCGCCCAGAGTTCCGCCTCGCTGGCATCGGGCCGGGCAAGGAGCAGATTATTGCGCACCGTATCGGCGAAAAGATGCGTCGCCTGCGACAGCCAGGCGACGCGCGTGCGCACGTCCGCCGCGTTGAGCCGTGCGATATCCACCCCGCCGAGCCTGATCTCCCCGGCCTCGGGTTCGGCAAGCTTGAGCGCCAGCGCGGCAAGGGTCGATTTTCCGGCACCCGATGGCCCGAGCACGGCGATGCGCGAACCGGCCGGTACCTGAAGCGACAGCCCGTCGAACACCGGCGGCAAGGTGGCGGACCAGCGGAATGTCACCTCGTCGAAACTCAAACCATGCGCAACCGGCATGGTGGCGGGCGAGGCGGGATCGGCGACGCGCGGCGGCGCTTCCGCCGCCTCCAGCACGCGAGTTGCCGCGGCGCTCGCGCGGCCCGCGATCACCCCGGCGCGCGGCATCGCGCCCACCGCCTCGAAAGCAGCGATCGCCACGAACACCGCGATAACGATGGCGACAGGATGCGCGCCATGGATCAGCAGAACGGCGAGAAGTGCTGCCTGCGCGGCCAGGAACGAGACCGCCTGCATCGCCCCCGCGCGCGCGGCGAGCATTCTTTCTGCACCGAACAGCCGCGATTCCTGCGCCTGGATCGCGGCCAGCATCCGCCCCTCGGCGCCGTAAACCTTGACCTCCCGTAAGCCGCTCAGCGCATCGAGCGCTGCGACGCGCAAGGCGCCGCCGGCCTGCGCTTCCGCCTCGGCGGACCGGCGCGCCGCTCCCATCGCCCGCCAGGGGAATAAAAAAGCGATCAGCGCGAACAGCGCCAGCACGATCGCTGCCGCCGCGGCATCCTCGCGTCCGACCACGAACAGCAGAACGGGAATCAGCATCAGGGCGCCGAAGCCGGGAACCAGGATGCGAAGAAAAATCCCGTCCAGCGCCTCGATGTCGTTGACCAACCGGGCCAGAACGTCGCCCGCGCGACGATAGCCGAGCCCGCCGGCAGCGCTGCACGCGAGGCCCCGGAAGAACCAGATGCGCAATGCCGTGAGCGCGCGGAACGTGGCATCGTGGGTGACCAGCCGTTCGAAATAGCGCAGCGCCACGCGCGCGACGCCAAGCGCCTCCAGCGCGGCCGGTACCGCGAGGCCGATGCCGAGCGTCGCCGCGGCGATGTAGCGGCCGGCACCGGCCATCAGCGCGACCCCGGCGGCGAGCGCGGCGAGAGCGACGATCACGCCTGCGGCAAGGGCGGCGCGCTGCGCCCGCCATAATCCGATGATCCGCAGGATCGGCCGCGCCCGGTTCATCAAGCGACCCCTTCCAGCCCTGCGGTGCGCACGGCACCGAGATCGAGCTTGCGGCCGGTGAACTCGTGGGCGAAAGCGGCATGGCTCGCCAGGATCACGGTCCGCCCGATCGCGAGCCGCTTCAGGCTGTCCAGCACGTCGCGTTCGGTCGCCGGATCGAGCTGCGCGGTCGGTTCGTCGAGAAGCAGAAGCTTGGCGTCCTTCAGAAACGCGCGTGCGATCGCGATCCGCTGCGCCTGGCCGCCGGAAAGCCCATAGCCGCCGTCGCCGATCGGCGTCGCAAGCCCAAGCGGCAGCGCATCGGCGAAATCGGCGACGCGGGCGAGCCGGACCGCCTCGCGCAATTCGGCCTCGCTCGCCTCCGGCCGGCCCAGCCGGATATTCTCCTCGATCGATCCCGCGAACAGAAAGGGCCGCTGGCCGATCATCGCGGTCATGCGCGCGAGCGCGGCCGGAACGATGGTCTCGATCGGCGCGCCGTTGACGGTGATCCGTCCGGCCTGCGGATGCGCGAAACCGAGCAGCAATTCGAGAATCGTCGATTTGCCCGAGCCTGACGGTCCCACCAGCATCATCGTCTCGCCGGCCGGCAGGCGGAAACTGAGCCGATCGAGGACCGTGCCGCGCAGCGTATCCCAGGCGAACGACACGCCCTCGAAAACGATGGTCACCCCTTGGGCCGGCACGGTGCGGATCGCGGGCGGCGGTGCGGCGTGCACCTCCGCGCGCGGCAGTTCGATCAGATCCTCCGCCGCCGTCTCGGCGGTCATCCGGTCCTGATAGACCGCCGAAAATGCCCGCAGCGGCGCGAAGAACTCGGGCACCAGAAGCAGGGAAAACAGGGCAGCGGGAGCGGACGCCCAATGGCCGGCGAGCAGCGGTCCGGCGAACCGGATCGCGATCGCGACCAGCGCCGCGGCGGCGAGCAGATCCATCACCGTCGCGTTCAGAAAGGCGACGCGCAGGATACGCAGGGTGCGGCGGCGCAGCTCGTCGGCGGTGCCGCCCAGCGCCTCGGCCTCGGCCTCGGCCCGACCGGCGAGCACGATGGTCCCGATACCGCGCACCCGGTCGAGGAATCGCGTCTGCAGCCGCCGCATCGCGGTGAATTGCCGGCGTGCCGCCATGCCGGTGCCGATTCCGGTAACCGCCATCGAAACGGGCACCAGCAATCCGGCGATCAGCAGAATGAGCCCGCTGCGCCAGTCGGCGATCGCCGCGGCGGCGGCGACCATCAGGGGACCCACCAACGCAATGCCGGACGCCGGAATCCAGCGCCCGTGCAGCCCGCCCAGCGCCTCGATCCGATCGACCACCACCGCCGCGAGCTCGGCGGAATGGCGCCCGCGCAGCAAGCCGGGGCCGAGCGTCATCAGCCCGCCGAGCGTGGCACTGCGCAGCCGGCGACGCGCGGCGATGCCGAGCCTTGCTGCCTCGCGTTCCTGCACGACGATCAGCCCGGCGCGCAGCACGGCGGCGATCGCGAAGCCGATCGCGAGCAATTCGACCGGCGCCGAACCGGGGCGCAGAGCGGCGGCGAGCAGGCGGGACGCGCAATAGATCTGGCCGATCGCGAGCAGAACGCCGAGCAGCCCGAGACCGGTCGCGGGCGCGGCGCGGCGCCGTCCGCCGCGAATTTCCTGCCTGATCCATGATTTTGTCGGGGAGACGCTGCGTGCCATGGCCGGAGACATATAAAGCTTTCCCATGAAACCCAACAGCACGGGACGCCGGGGACCGCGAGAGCGCGATTTCTTCATCACGGTGCCTCAATGAAGCGGGATCAAGTCATGAATCTAACAGGAACATGACGAGAAGATGACTAATTTATTCATGTTTTCAAAGAACAAACCAGGACTCAGACCGGCGGGAGTGGACGAAAGCGCCGGTTTCGCCCATGAGGCGCCGCATAACCTAGCCATAAGACGTGTGAGCCGAGGAACCCATGCACATCGCCCGTACCCTTGCGGAACTGCGCGCGGCCCGTGCTGGCCACGCTGGTCCTCTGGCCCTCGTTCCGACCATGGGTGCGCTGCATGACGGGCATCTCGCGCTGGTGCGCGCCGCGCGCGCCGCCGGGGGTGCGGTCGCCGCCTCGATTTTCGTCAACCCGACCCAGTTCGGTCCCAATGAGGATTTCGGCCGCTATCCGCGCGATCCCGATGCCGATTGCGCGATGCTGGAAGCGGCAGGCTGCGACCTCGTCTGGCTGCCGACGGTCGACATCATGTATCCGCCGGATGGGGCGACCATGATCGACGTCGCCGGTCCCGCCTTATTGTGGGAAGGCGCCGCGCGGCCCGGCCATTTTCGCGGAGTCGCAACCGTGGTCGCCAAGCTGTTCGGCCAAATGCGGCCCGATTCTGCCTATTTCGGTGAAAAAGACTGGCAACAAATCCAGGTGATCCACCGGATGGCGGAAGATCTTCTGCTGCCGGTCGCGATCGTCGCGGTGCCGACACGGCGCGAGGCGGACGGCCTCGCCATGTCGTCGCGCAACCGCTACCTCACCCCGGAAGACCGTGCGCGGGCGCCGGATCTGTTCGCGACCTTGTGCCGCGCGCGCGATGAGCTGCGCGCCGGCGCTGCTATCGAAGCGACACTCGCCGCCGGGCGCGAAACCCTCGCGCGCGCCGGCTTCGCGGTGGATTATCTTGCCTTGGTCGCGCCCGAGTCGCTGGCACCGCTCAATGCCCGCGCGGGAGCGGCCCGGCTGATCGCGGCGGCGCGGCTCGGCTCGACGCGTCTGCTCGACAATATCGCGGTCTGAATCGGAAGCCTGCCCGCCGGATTCCCGATCGGACGCTAACGGAAATTTTACTCTGAACCTTCATAATCGCCGCTGAACCTCTCAAGGTCCGAATGGAGCGATGCGTGTGAGCATGACGGAATACCCAAAAATGGCGCCGCCCGATACGTTGCCGCCCGAGGCGGCGAGCCGCCTCGGGGAGCGGCGGAGCCGTGCCGCCCTGCGCCGGATCGCCGCGGGCGAACAGCGCAAGCGGGCCACGCGCATCGCCGAAGCCCTGCACGACGGATCGTTTTGCCTGCGCTATTTGCCACGACTCAGGCTTGGCGCGGCCGGTCAAACGCCTGCTGGCCTCCTGGAGGGCGCGGAACTCTGGATCGGCCTGCCGAACCGAAAGCGGGGTCTGGTCGCCGTGGCGCCTTTCCTGCGCGGCCTGGAGCGCCAGGGGCCGCGTGCCGATATGCTGCGCTTCAGCCTCGCCGCCGCCACCGCCGAGGTTGCGACATGGCCGGGGACATGGCGGGTCGCCGTGCCCGTGACGGGACGAACCCTGACCGACGGTGCGGTGCTCGATGCCGTGCTGGAAGCTCTCGATACCGCATCCATCGCTCCCTGGCGCATCGAGTTGCAGATCGACGAGACCGAACTCATCGACAGCGGCACGCCGCTCAATCACACGATCGGCGATCTGCGCGCGGCCGGACTTGGCGTCACGCTCGATGGATTCGGCGCGACCTTCGGCGGCCTCGCCTTATTGTCCCGCCTGCCGCTCTCCGGTCTCAAGCTCGATCGCCGGCTCGCCCGCGTCGGCGAGCCGGACGACGATGCCGCCGATGAAGCCACCTTGATTCGGGCTTCGGCCGAAATCGCCCACCGGCACGGTTTGACCGTGACGATCGACGGGATCGAAACCGAAGCCGAACTGCAACGGGCGCGCCGGCTTGGCGTCGATTTCGTTCAGGGACCATGGATCGGAGCGGCGATGCCTGCCGAAACACTCCGCGTGCGGGCACGATCCCAGGGCTGATCCACAACCCGCTTCCCGGCGCCGGACGATCTTGCCCGGCGCACCGATCCGGGCCAGACCACCCGGATGACTGAAGACGAGATTGCAACCGGTTCTCGTGCAAATGCCGCGGACGCCGCGATCCTGGATCTGGCGCGGGAGCGCGGCTGCGGGAAATCGATCTCTCCCGCCGAAGCGGCGCACCGCCTCGCGGAACATGACGGCAATGCCGGCGCCACCGATGCCTGGCGGCACCATATGCCCGCTATCCGCCGCGCCGCGCTGCGCCTTGCGCAATCCGGGACAATCGACATTTTGCGCAAAGGCAAGGTGATCCCGCCCGAGGCCGCGCGCGGGGTCATCCGGTTGCGGTTGCGCGAAATCATGGAGGAACGCCGATGAGCGTGGGGATGCTGCCTCTGTTGCTGAGCCTGATCTTTCCCGCCTGCGGCAAGGCCGGAGCGCAAGGGGTCAAACCGCCCGGCATCGTCGATTTCAACCATCTCGTCCTGCCGAAATCGCCGAACAAGGCGCTGGCAGCACCCGTCGGTTTCACGCCGAACCCCGATCTGACCACCCCGCGCTACAAGGTGCCGCCGGATGTGCTGTTCGCCGAAATCGCTTCCGTGGCCGCCGCCGAACCCCGCACCTACGAACTCGATTCCTACCCGGCACAGTTCCAGGCCGCCTGGGTGGTTCGCACGCCGGTCGCGAATTTCCCGGATGTGGTCGAGGCCGCGGTGCGGCCGGACGGCGCCGATGGCAGCGCGCTCATTCTCTATTCGCACTCGATCTACGGCTATTCCGATTTCGGGGTGAACCAGGCGCGGGTAAAATCCTGGCTCGCCGCGATCGAAGCGAAACTGATCAGGATCACGCCATGAAGTTTCTGAATAACGCCCGCCTCGCCCTTGCCGATGCCTGGCGGCTCGCGAAACCGTATTTCAGCTCCGAGGAAAAATGGATCGCCTGGGGGCTGCTCGCGGCGATCATCGGGCTCAATCTCTTCGCGGTCTATCTGAACGTCCTTTACACCTACTGGTATCGCGTCGCTTACGACGCGCTGCAGGTCAAGGACGCGCCGAAGTTCTGGGAAGCGATGTTCACCTATCGGTTCGTCAAGGGCTATCCCTGGTTCGTGCCGGGATTTTCCGAATGGGCCGCCATCAACATCACCGTTCTGGTCTATGCATTCTACCTCAATCAGATGCTGGAAATCCGCTGGCGCCGCTGGATCACCAATCGCTTCGTGCAGGATTGGCTCGACCGGCGCGCCTATTACGAAATCAGCCTGAAGGCCGAGGCCGGCAGCCCGCTCGACAACCCGGATCAGCGGATCGCCGACGATCTGCGCAGTTTCGTCTCGAACAACCTGTCGCTCGGCATCAACTTCATCGCCAATATCGTCAATCTGTTCAGCTTCATTTTCGTGCTCTGGTTCCTGGTGCCGCCGCTGCACGCGTTCGGCGTGACCATCCCCGGCTATCTCGTCTGGGCCGCGATCATCTATTCGATCGTCGGCACCTATTTCACCCATGTCATCGGCTGGCGCCTGATTCCGCTGAACTTCCAGCAGCAGCAGGTCGATGCCGATTTCCGCTTCAACCTGATGCGGGTGCGCGAGAATACCGAACAGATCGCGCTCTATGGCGGCGAGGCCGAAGAGGCACTGGGGCTTGGACAGCGCTTCCACGCGATCTATCTCAATTGGTGGAAGATCATGAAGCGCACCAAGGCGCTGAATTTCTTCACCGTCGGCTTTACCCAGATCGCGATCATCTTCCCGTTCATGGTCGCCGCTCCGGGCTATTTCACCGGCGTCTTCACGCTTGGCGTGATGATGCAGGTCAGCAATATTTTCGGCAACGTGCAAAGCGCCTTTTCCTGGTTCGTCGGGGCCTATCCGCAGCTCGTGACCTGGCGTGCGACGGTTCAACGTCTCGACGGCTTCGAACGGGCGGTGATGTCCGCCCAGGCGCGCGATGCGGCTATGCCGGTTGGAACCGCACCGGCACCGGGCGGCGGCCTGCTTGCCGAGGATCTGGCGATCGACCTGCCGGATGGGCGGCGCCTGTTCAGCCAGCCGCATCTGCACATCGCGCCGGGCGAACCGGTCGCGATCACCGGTCCGTCAGGCGCCGGCAAATCCACCCTGTTCCGTGCGCTTGCCGGGATCTGGCCGTTCGGTCACGGCCGCGTCACCCGACCGGCCGGCCAATTGATGTTCCTGCCGCAGAAACCCTATTTTCCGCTGGGCTCGCTGAAACGCGCCGTCGCCTATCCGCGCCAGGAACATGAAATCGCCGACGACGCCGTGCGCGCCGCCCTGGCCGATGTCGGCCTCGCGCAGCTCGCCGCACGGCTCGAACAGGTCGACAACTGGACTCTGCGGCTCTCCGGCGGCGAACAGCAACGTCTTGCCCTGGCCCGCGTGCTGATCGTCCAGCCGGATTGGCTGTTCCTCGACGAGGCTTTATCGGCGCTCGACGAACCGGCGGCACGCTCTTTGTTCGCCATGCTCCGCACGCGCCTGCCCGGCACCCAGTTCGTCTCGATCGCCCACCATGAAAGCGTGATCGATCTGCATCCGCGCCGGACGCGCCTCGCCCAAGGCGACGGCGGCGTCATGCATCTCGTCCCCGAGGCCGAGCCGGTGCCCGGCGAATGAACCCGATCGCCATTTTCGGGCATCGCGGGGCGCGCGGACTGCTGCCCGAGAACACGCTCGAAGGCTTCGCCTGTGCCCACGCAATCGGCCTGACCGGCGTGGAATTCGATGTCGGGCTAAGCGAAGACGGAATTGCCGCGGTGCATCACGATCCACGCCCAAACCCGGATATCGCCCGCGCCGCCGACGGCATTTACGTCGGCAAGGATGCACCTCTGCTGCGCGACCTGCCCTATGCCCGGATCGCGCAATACGATGTCGGACGATTGCGCCCAGGATCGGACTATGAGGCGCGCTACCCCGATCAACGACCGATTGACGGCGCGCACATCCCCAGCCTCGATGCCGCTCTCGGCGCTCTCGCCGGGCTCGATCTCCTGATCGAGGTGAAAACCTTCCCCGACCGCCCGGACGACACGGCAGCGCCGGAAGCGATGGCCGCTTCGGTCATCGCCTCTCTCCGCCGGAACGGCGCACTGGAAGATGCCGTGCTGTTCGCCTTCGACTGGCGGGTACTGCGGGTGGCGGCGGCGCTGGAACCATGCTTGCGCCGCTGTTGCCTGAGCGCGCCGGATACCGTCGCCGAAGGCCGTTTATGGCTCGACGGCGCCGATCTAGGCCAGTTCGACGGCAGGCTGCCGCGTGCCGTTGCCGCCACGGGGGCCGCGTGCTGGGCGCCGTTTCATGCCAGCCTCGATCAGGCCGATCTGGCCGAGGCGCAGTCGCTCGGCCTCCGCGTTCTGCCCTGGACGGTCAATACGCCCGAGGCGTTTGAGCGGATGATCGCGCTTGGCGTGGACGGGATGATTTCCGATCGGCCGGATCTGGCCCGAAGCGCCGTCGAAGCCGTGGGGGGGATTGTTGCCGGCCCAGGCTTCGTCCGATCCTTCGGGGCAAGCATAGGCATCTGAATCCCAGAAATTCGCTCGGCGCGCGGCATGAAACAGGAATTGCCGCAAGGCCGGCGCCCGCCAGCCGGCTTCACCCACCAGAATATCGATCGGCGCGAACAACTCATGAGCGTGCGCGATGTTATGCACGGCGAACTCGTGGAATTGCTTGGGTTTGAGCGCATAGAGCACCCGCATGTCGCGCACCGGCAAGGCGATCGCCGTCTCCGGCGCGCGATCGAACGACCCGATGGTCCGCCAGCGCGGCGTGTCGTCGTGCTCCGCGACCGCGCGGCGCAGCCACACCGACGGACAGGTCACCAGCAGAGAGTGCAGGCTCGGCGTATAGCGCGAGCGCTTGTCGAGCAGGTTTTGCAGGCTGCCGCACACCTCGATGGCAAACAGATCGACGAACATGTCGCCCGGCGTGCCGCCGAACCAGAGCCAGAGTCCGTCCGGGAAAGTGCGCATGCGTGCGGCGCCCGGTATTTTGAGCGACGGCGCATCGTTTTCCTGCGATGGTCCAGGCCGGGCCTTGAGCCAGACCCCCTGCCCCCGCGCATCCGCCTGTTCCAGGCCCGGCGGCGTTTGCGGCCAGGCCCGGATTCTTTCGCGCACGAAACCGTCCAACGTCTGAAAATTCATCATTTTTGATCCATTTTTGCGCGAGCGTGGAAGAAAAGACTACCTTAGGTAGTATTCTGCAATCGGTTTTGCTTGGCAAGGCGAATCCGCACATCATCTCTCGATTTCATGAACAAATGGTCAGAAAAGTGATCGCCGGATTATGCGGCCATGTATCGCCAGCTCGATCGGGTCGAATGGCGGAATTGCGGAATGCGCGATGAAATGTGCAGAGAGGCTATGCGTGGGGATGCGGCCATGAGTGCGAAATGGGCATGCGGCTCAAGTTCCGGCGAACCGGAAAGCCCCCGCCAGTCGATCAGGTCTCATTCGTGGATGAGGATTGCTTCGCGTTCCGACCACCAATGCCGTAGGTATTGAGGAAAATCCTGACCGAACCATCCACGATCCGATCGATTTCCTCAGTTGACGGCGTCATTTTGATGCGGAGTCTACAGAGAAAGGCCAGCCGGGTCTGGCACAGCGCAAAGAACTGCTCGGCGGCGAATTCGGGGTCGGGGACATTCATCCGGTCACGCCTGACCTGTTCCCGCAGCCCATCGGCAAGATAACGGATCGCCCGCGCCGGGCCAGCCTCGAAAAAGGAAAGGGCAATGTGGGGAAATTTCTCCGCCTCGGCAATCACCACCCGATAGATCGTGATGCCGATGTCGGACAGCAGCAGGTGCAGCATCCGGCGGGCGATGCGTGCCAGCATTTCGGCAGGTTCTTCTTCGGCATCCGGTGCCTGAAAGATCAAATGGAGGTTTTTCGCGCATTCCTCCTCGACATAGGCGCTGAACAACTCCGCCTTGCCGGGAAAGTAGTTGTAAAGCGTCCCTTTCGAGACCCCTGCCTCCAGCGCGATACGCGACATACTCGCCCCCCCGTATCCGTCTCGCGCGAAAACCACGCTGGCGCCCCGCAGGATCTGGGCCGCTTTTTGGGGAGAGAGACGTTCAGACATCGGCATGAGCGCCTTGAGGCAGAGATTTGTGCATTGACAGTCAGCCTACGCTGGGTATGTATAACCCGTCAATGACCGAACGGTTCGGTCATATCAGTAAGGCGCCCATGATGGACGATGACGGCCGGCGAAACCGTGACCTTGCGATGGGCGAGGATGATCGGAACGAATCCGGTGCCCGGCAGAGTCGAGTCCCCAATGATGCGGTCGCCGCCATCACGCCGCCCCGGTCAAAACGGCCCTTCGTCGTTCTGGCGATCGTTCTGCTCGCCCTGGTCGTGGCTGGTATCGTCTATTGGCTGCATGCGCGCCAATTCGCGACGACCACCGATGCCGAGATCGACGGCGCGATCCATCGCATCGCGCCGCGTATTTCGGGGCAGGTCGAGGCGGTTCTGGTGCACCAGAATCAGCACGTGGCGAAAGGCCAGCTTCTGGTCCGGCTCAATGCCGGTACCGAAATCGTCGCGCTGGACCGCGCCCGTGCCCAGCGCGCGCAGGCAGTGGCGGATGTGGGCACACGGAACGCGGATGTCGCGCAGGCAGAGGCGAATGTCGCGGTCGCCAGGGCCAATCTGTTCAAGGCCCAGCGCGACGCGGCGCGCTATGCGCGGGTCAATCCCCAGGCGGTCACCCGCACCGCGCTGGACGCGGCGACCGCCGACCTGCGCGCGACCGAGGCGCGCCTCGATGCCGCGAAACAGCAGGTCACCGGCGCCGAAGCCGGGCTGGTCGCGGCCAAGGCGGCCCTTAAAGCAACGGATGTCGCGGTCGAGAACGCCAAGCTCCAGCTTTCCTACACGTCGATCCGCGCCCCTGCTTCGGGCTATATCGCGGAACGCTCGGTGCGTACCGGCAATGTCGTCGCCGCGGGCTCTGGATTGATGGCGCTGGTCGGCGACCGGCTCTGGGTGACCGCGAACTACAAGGAGACGGAGCTTGGCCACATCCATCCCGGTCAGCACGTGCGAGTCTATATCGATGCGGTCCCCGGTGTTGCGTTCCACGCCAGGGTCGCCAGCATTCAGCGCGGCACCGGCAGCGTGTTTTCGCTGCTGCCGGCCCAGAACGCGACCGGCAATTACGTGAAAATCGTGCAGCGTGTGCCGGTGCGGATCATTTTCGACGACCACCGCATCGGCAAATACCTGTTGGCGCCGGGCATGTCGGCCGAGCCCTTTATCCGCATTGCGTCAAAATGAGCCTGCTCTATGCGTCCCGGCCCAACCCGCCGCGCTCCGCGGCGGGACCGTACAACCCATGGCTGATCGTCGCGATGATCGCGCTCGCCCCGTTCATGGAGGTGCTCGATACCACCATCGCCAATGTAGCACTCACCCACATCGCTGGTTCGCTTGCAGTCAGCCCCGAGGAAAGCACCTGGGTTCTGACCTCCTATCTGGTCTCCAACAGCATCATCCTGCCGATCACCGGCTGGCTGCAGGGCGTGGTCGGCCGCAAGCGACTGTTCCTGATCTGCATCGCGCTGTTCACCGCGAGTTCGGTGCTGTGCGCCTTCTCGGCCTCGCTGACCATGCTGATCGTCGCGCGCGTGCTCCAGGGCCTGGGCGGCGGCGGGCTGCAGCCGGTCACCCAATCGATGTATGCCGACAGTTTCCCGCAGGAAAAACGCGCCCAAGTCTTCGCGGTGTTCGGCCTGGTGATCATCGTCGCCCCGGCGGTCGGGCCGATCCTGGGTGGCTGGATCACCGATCATCTCTCCTGGCACTGGGTGTTCCTGATCAACCTTCCAATCGGACTGATCGCCTTCACCCTGATCGCGATTTTCGTCGATGAACCAATGCTGCTGGTGCGCGAGCGGGCGGCGAAGCTCAAGGCAGGGTTGAAATTCGACTATTTCGGTCTTTTCCTGGTCGCGACCGGCTTCGGCGCGCTGCAGATCTTCCTCGACAAATTCTCGCTGGATGATGGGTTCGGCAGTTTCTTCATCCGAACCCTGTTCGTGGTCTGGAGCGTGTCGCTCGTAACCTTGGCGGTTTGGGAGTGGGACCATCCCGAGCCGGTGATGAACGTCAGGTTGTTCCGATATCGGAATTTTTCCATCTCGTGCATGATCATGTTCCTGATCGGCGTCATCCTGCTCAGCACCACCCAGTTGCTGCCGCAGCTGACCCAGACCCTGCTGGGCTATTCGTCCGAAACCTCGGGCTTCGCGCTCGCGCTCGGCGGGATCGCCACGATCGGTCTGATGCCGGTGGCCGGCATCGTGACCGGGCGGTTCATTTCGCCCCGTGTTCTGTTGATCGGCGGCCTGATCGAGACCGGCCTCGCGCTCATCTTCCAGTCGCATCTCGCGCCGGATGCGTCCTTCGCGACGATTTCGTTCGACCGGGTGCTCCAGGTGATCGCCCTGCCCTTCCTGTTCATCCCGATTTCCGCCCTGTCCTATGTCGGTCTGCCGCCGGCGCGCAACGCCGACGCCTCGGCGCTGATCAATCAGGTGCGCAACATCGGCGGCAGTATCGGCATTTCCTTCGTCACCACCATGCTCGCCTGGCGCACCCAGTTCCATCATTCAAGGCTTGCCGAAGCGATCACACCGTATGTCAGCCTTCACGGCCAGACCCTTTCCGAGGTGGCCGCGGATGTGCAACATCAGGCAGCATTCATGAGCTATCTCGATCTGTTCCATATTCTTGGCATGACCGCGTTGCTGGTCTGGCCGGTGGTTCTTTTTCTTGGCGCGCCTGCCAAGGCAGCCAAAGGAGTATCCTATGAGGTTTGACCGATTCCGCCCGGACCGGCGACACCGCTTGCGTCAGGCGACAGCCCTTGGCGCGAGCCTCACTTTGGCTTTGGGGCTCGGCGGCTGCGAACTCGGCCCGAATTTCCACAACCCCCACCCGCGCACGGCAGCCTCGTTCCTTGCCAACCGCCCGGCGCTCACCGCGCCGGACACGGTCAGCCAGGGCAAAGTCGATCTCGCCTGGTGGAACAGTTTCGGCGACCCCAGCCTGACCAGTCTTGAGCACGATGCGATCGCCCAAAACCTCGACGTGCGGATCGCGACCCAGCGCCTCGCCGAAGCGCAGGCGCAAGCCGAGATCGAAGGTGCCGCGCTTTATCCGAACCTGGATTTCGCCGGCTCGTTCACCCGCGAGGGACCGAGCAAGAAAGGCGTGTTCACCGCTCTCGGCGGCAGCGGCTCGAACACCAGCACGAGCACCAATGCCGGCCAGACCGCGAACGGCGCCGGCGGCACCTCGGGCGGCGGCGGCATCCCCGGCTCGGCGATCCGGCCGTTCAACCTGTTCCAGTATGGTTTCTCCTCGGTGTTCGACTTCGATCTCTGGGGCAAAAACCGCCGCGCGCTGGAAGCCGCCCTCGCCGCCGCCCAGGCATCGGGCGATGCCCGCCGCGCGGTGCTGCTGAATACCGAGGCCGAAGTCGCGCAGGACTACATCGATCTGCGCGCCGAGCAGACGGTTCTGGCCATCACCAGGGACAATCTCGCCAGCGCCAATCATATCGCCGGCCTGACGGCGGAACGCGAACAGGCCGGCCTCGCCAATGCGCTCGATGTCGCGGATGCGCGTGCCCAGGCCGCCTCGGTCAAGTCGCAGATCCCCGCCCTGCGCACCCGCATCGATTATCTGATCAACCAGCTCAGCCTGCTGCTCGGCCGCGGACCGGAGGCGCTCCGTGCCGAGCTGATCGCCCCCGGCGCGGTGCCACCGGTGCCGCCGGTGGTGCCGATCGGCTTGCCGTCACAACTGCTTCAGCGCCGGCCCGACATCCGCGAGGCGAGCGCGAAGCTGCACGAAGCGACCGCCGAAATCGGCGTGGCGAAGGCGGATTTCTTCCCGGATCTTTCGCTGTCGGGCTCGGTCTCGTTGCAGGCGCTGCAATTCTCCAACCTGAACCAGCTCGCCGCCGTCACCTACGCGATCGGGCCGCAGATCACCATGCCGATCTTCGAAGGCGGCAAGCTCAACGGCCAGCTCCATCTGCGCAAGGCGGAACAGAAACAGGCCGCGATCACCTATGCGAAAACGGTTCTGACCGCGTTCCATCAGGTCGATAATGCCCTCACCGCCTACGATCAGGAGCAGAACACGCTGGCCGCGCTGAAGACCGACGTGGCGGAGAGCAAGCGCGCGCTCGGCCTCGCCCAGCAACGCTACCGGGAGGGCCTGGCCGATTATCTCCAGGTGCTGACCGCCCAGCAATCGGAACTGCGTGCCACCCAATCCGAGGCGCAGAGCCTCGCGAAAATCTCGACCGACCTGGTCACGCTCTATCAGGCACTCGGCGGCGGTTGGGAGCAGACCTATCCCGCCAAAACCACGGTCGCCGCGCGGTAATCGCGCGGCCGTCGGGTCGCACACCGCCTGGAAGTCGCTCGTTCTTTTTTTGTTCTTGACACTCGCGCGGTTTGCCGCTTGAGTGTTCACGAACATAACATGAACATTCGAACGCTCATCCCCCGCAATACCCGCCCGGACCAGCGCGGCACCAGACTCGAACCGGCCAATCGGTTCGAACGCGAAAGCCGCGACGCCTTCGATGACGGCTGGGAAACCCTGGCCGAGGATGCGCCGCCACCCGAGACCGTGCTGATCCGGGATTCGAGCCGCAGCATCATCAGCCGGAACGACAGCCCCGATCTCGGGTTCGATCGCGGGCTCAACCCGTATCGCGGTTGCGAGCACGGCTGCATCTATTGCTACGCGCGGCCGACCCACGCCTATCTCGGCTTCTCGCCCGGCCTCGATTTCGAGACCAAGCTGGTTTTCAAGCCGGAAGCCGCGGTACTTCTGGAACGCGAATTGTCGCGCAAATCCTATACGCCGGCGCCGATCGTGCTCGGCTCCAACACCGATCCGTACCAGCCGGTCGAGCGGCAACTGAAGCTCACCCGCGCGGTGCTGGAGGTGCTGGACCGATTCAACCACCCGGTATCGATCATCACCAAATCGGCCGGCGTCCTGCGCGATGCCGACATTCTCGCGCGAATGGCGTCGCGCAACCTCGCCCGCGTCCATCTGTCGATCACCACGCTCGACCCGCGTCTCGCCCGCACCATGGAGCCGCGTGCGGCGAGCCCGGCGCGGCGCCTCGCCGCGGTCGCGGGGCTCGCTTCCGCCGGAATTCCGGCCGGGGTTCTGGCCGCGCCGATGATCCCTGGCCTGAACGATGCGGAACTCGAACGGATACTCGAAGCCGCCTCCCGCGCCGGTGCACGCAGCGCGGGTGCGGTCCTGCTGCGCCTGCCTTACGAACTCGGCGACCTGTTCACCGACTGGCTGCACCGCACCGTGCCGGATCGCGCGGCGCACGTGCTCAGCCTTATCCGTCAGACCCGCGCGGGCGCCTTGAACGATCCCAATTTCGGCTCGCGGTTCAGGGGCACCGGACCCTATGCCGCATTGCTCGCATCGCGTTTCCGCCGCGCGGCGCGGCAATACGGGCTGGATGCCGCGCAGCCCGCGCTCGATTGCACCGCTTTCGCGCGTCCGGGCCAAACCATCCGCCCGGACGCGCAATTGTCTCTCTTCTAGCCTATTCCGCCGCCGCCGGAGCCGGTGCGGACGGCACGATGGTGCGCCAGGGCCGGAAGAACACGATGCCCGCGACAAGGCCGCCAATTCCGACCAGATTGGTGATCGTATTGAAGGTGGTGATCGCGTAGAGCGCCATGGCGAACAGGAAAATCGCACTCGCCGCAGGGAACAGGCAGAACGCGATCCAGCGCCATACCGATTCCTTGTAGATGTCGCGCAGCATCCAGGCCGCGACCAGCCCGGCCAGCCCGTAATAATAGGCAACCTGAATGCCAATCGCATTCACCGAATCGGTGATGATCGTGTTGATCGTCGGCATCAGCGACGACACCCAGAGCACCACGAGTCCCACGCCGATCAGCAGGTACATCGCCCGCACCGGGGTTTCGGTGCGCTGATCGACGGCGCCGAACGCGGTCGGCATCGCGCCATCCCGCCCCATCGCGAACAAGGTGCGGGAGAATTGCAGCATCGTGGTCTCGAGTGTCGCGATCGACGACAAAATCACCGCGACGGAGGCGATCAGCCCCCCGGTACGGCCAAGCCCGGACGCGACCGCGATGTTATAGACGATGTTGTCACTGTATCCCTGCGCCGCCTTGGTCGTAAACAGCAGAAGGGCGGCGAGCGTGAAGGCAACATAATAAACGATGGTCACGAACACGCTGCCAAATCCGCCATTGCCGGCGTTGGTCTCGGCATCCTTGGTTTCTTCCGACAGGTTCGCCGTGACATCCCAGCCCCAATAGAAGAAAATCACCACCAGCGCGGTCGCGGCGAATCCTCCGGCCGTGTAATGAAAGCCGAACCAGGACCACGAGAAATGGTTCACCGAGCCATGCAGCCCGACATGGACGAAGGCGGCGATCGCCACGACCGCGAGGATCACCAGCTCGATCGTGCTCATCACCATCTGGATTTTGCTGGTCAGCTTGATGCCGGCGATCAGCACGAAAGCGATCAGCAGGAACCAGAATGTCGCCACACCTGTGGTAATGACCACGCTCTTGGTCAAGGCCGGGGCGATGAAATTCAGGGTCGATGTGGCGATCGGCAGGCTGCCGGTGACCATGAACACCATCGAGGCGACAAGCAGCGCCCAACCCGAGAAATAGCCGAAAAATTTGCCGAATACCCGACTCGTCCAATCGTAGGCCGCACCCGCATTGACCATTCGCTTGGTCAGCGCCTTGTAGGCCACCGCGATGCCCAGCATCGGTATGGCGAAAATGATCAGGCTGCCCGGTGAGAGCAGCCCGGCCGCGCCGATCAGCGCCGCCGTGGTGACCGCGATGGTGTAGCCCGGCGCGCTGCCGGCAATGCCCATCACGATCGATTCGATGAAAGAGAGCGAATTCGCCCTCAGCTCCGTTCGCATTGTTTGCTCCTATACGGTTGAACGTTCCTGGCGCCGCACGGTTCTTGTTATTGCCCCCATGCACAGGTCATCGCGATCATCCTGGATTCCCCTCGGGAATCTGGCAGGTGATGCAATGGATATTGCCACCGCCGAGCAGGATCTCGCGCGCCGGCAGCATGACGATGTCGCGGCCCGGAAAATTGCGCGCCAGCACGGCGCGGGCCGCGTCATCGGTCTCGGTGCCAAAACCGGGTGCGATAACCGCCCCGTTGGCGATGTAGAAATTGACATACGATGCGGCGAGCCTGGCGCCCTCGGCGCGGTTCATCCCCTTGCCCGTCGAAACGACACCGGCCGATTCTTCTTGAGTGATGACCATTTTTGACGGCATCGGCAGTTTTTCGATCGTCAACCGCCGCCCGCGCGCATCCGTCGCGGCATCGAGCCGGGCCGCCGCCGCGCGCGAAACCGTGTAATGCGGGTCGTCCGGGTCGTCGCACCAGGCGAGCAATACCCGGCCAGGAGCCGCGAAACAGGCGAGATTGTCGATATGTCCGCCGGTTTCATCCTCGGGAATGCCGGGGCCGAGCCAGATGACCGCCTGAACGCCGAGATAATCGCCGAGCCAGCGCTCCATCGCCGCTTTGGTTACTGCTGGATTGCGCGCCGGATCGAGCAGGCAAGGTTCGGTGACCAG
Source organism: Acidiphilium sp. AL (assembly GCF_025499445.1). Classification (NCBI taxonomy): domain Bacteria; kingdom Pseudomonadati; phylum Pseudomonadota; class Alphaproteobacteria; order Acetobacterales; family Acidocellaceae; genus Acidiphilium; species Acidiphilium sp. AL. The sequence continues at coordinate 25,422 of NZ_JAIMBZ010000011.1, read as the reverse complement.
CGCGGTGCCTTCACCATCGGCATGGATCGCACCGCCCTCCAGCACGCAGGGCGCGCGATAACGCCGGACATCAAGCGCTTCGCACAATTGCCGGGCCAGCGCGTCGTCCTTGTCCCACGGCGCATAGAGCCCGTGCTCGTGTCCACCCCAGGCGTTGAACGGAAAATCCACCGCCCGCACGCGGCGATTGGCATCGGCCACGAACACGGGGCCAACATCGCGTGCCCAGGAATCGTCGGTCTCGATCGCGAGCAGACGAACCTCGTGCGGCAACGCCGCGCGCGCCGCATCCATCAGCCGCTCCGACACGATCATCGTCACCGTCTCGTAACGCGCGATCGCAGCGGCCACCGCGGCGAAAGCCGCCTGCGCCGGGCGCGCACCGTCCCGCCAGTTATCCGGCCGTTCCGGCCAGATCATTGCGCAGCCCGCGTGACGCTCCCATTCCGCCGGCATCCGAAACCCGTCGATGCGCGGCGTGGTCGTCATCGCGGCTCAGCCTTCGCCGCGTGTCGATGCACGCCGTCATAACTCCCAAGCACATCGTAGAGTTCCGGTCTGCGATCGCGGAACACCCCCCAGGACGCCCGCGCCGCCGCGATTCCGCCGAGATCGACTCGCGCGGTCAGCACGGCATCGCCGTCGCGGCCGGCCTCAGCCAATTTACCGCCGAACTGATCGGCGATGAAGGAACTGCCGTAGAAACTGATCGACGTGCCGTGCGCCCCCGGCTCGATGCCGGTGCGATTCGCCGCGATCAGCGGCATCAGGTTCGCCCCGGCATGGCCTTGCATCACGCGCTGCCAGTGATCGCGCGAATCGAGCGCCGCATCCTGCGGTTCGGAGCCGATCGCGGTCGGATAGAGCAGAATTTCCGCTCCCATCAGCGCCATCGCTCGCGCGGCTTCGGGAAACCACTGATCCCAGCAAATACCGACGCCGATGCGCGCATATGCCGTGTTCCAGACCTTGAATCCGGTATCGCCCGGCGAAAAATAGAATTTCTCGGTATAGCCGGGGCCGTCGGGAATATGCGATTTGCGATAGACGCCCAGAACCGCGCCATCCGCGTCGACGATCGCGATCGAGTTGAAAAAACTCTGGCCCGCGCGCTCGAAAAACGACACAGGCACCACGATTCCGCACTCGGCCGCGATTTTGCGGAACCGCGCGACCGCCGGATTGGCGTCGGCCGTCGTCGCGAGCCGGAAATGATCGGCGATCTGATCCTGACAGAAATACCGCGTCTCGAATAATTCCGGCGGCAGGATAATCCTGGCTCCCGCGGCGGCGGCCTGCCGCACCAACGTCTCGGCATGATCGAGGTTCGCCGCGCGATCCGGCCCGCAGCTCATCTGGATCGCGGCAAGAACAATATCGCTCGCCATATCAGGCATTTTTCAGATAGGCGTCGTATTCGACATCGGAAATCCGGCGCCGGAACTCTGCGATCTCCTGGCGCTTGCAGGACGCGAAGATCGACTGGAATTTTTCGCCGAAAATCGTGCTCGCCCGCGCGGAATTGGCGAACCGATCCGCTGCCGTGCTCCAGGCGATCGGCAGTTTCGGCGCCGCCGCGCCGGTCTTGTCGCCAAGCGTCTCGGGTCCCGGATCGGCCTCGGTCTCGATCCCGTCGAGGATCGCGCCGAGCAAGGCGGCAAAAGCCAGATACGGGTTGCAATCGGCTCCGGCGACGCGATGCTCCAGCCGCGCCGCGCGCGGCTCCGCGTTGATCACGCGGATCGCCGACATCCGGTTATCGTGCCCCCAATCGCCGAATACCGGCGCATGAGTTCCGGGTGCGAAACGGCGAAACGAATTGGCGTGCGGCGCAAAGATCAGCATCGTCTCCGGCATCGCGGCGACCAGCCCGCCGAGCGCGTGGTACAGCGCGGCACTCGGGCGTGCCGCATCGCCGGTGAATATGTTGGCCCCGTCGCGGCCGAGCACCGACATATGGACATGCATCCCGCTGCCGGCCCAGTTGCCGAACGGCTTGGCCATGAATGTCGCGCACAGGCCATGTTTGCGCGCGATCTGCTTGACCGCGCGCTTGAACAGCACGGCATCGTCGGCAATGCGCAGAGCATCCGGCGCATAACGCAAAGTTACTTCGAACTGGCCGGGACCGTTCTCGCTGATCAGGGTATCCAGCGCGATGGACTGCGCCTCCGCCGCGCGCAGCAGATCGCGCAGGATCGCCTCGTAATCGTGGATTTCCCACAACCCCATCGTGTCGGTCTGCCAGCCGCGCCAGAAGCTTTCATCCGCCCCGCGCGGCGCGATGCGCTGCCCGCCGGCCCGGTTCGGATCGACCAGATAGAATTCCAGTTCGACTCCCAGCGCCGGGGTCAGTCCGCGCGCCGCGAACCGTTCGAGCACGCGCGCGAGCACGCCGCGCGGATCGGCATAGAACAGCGAGCCATCGGCCTCACGCATGGTCAGCAGCGCCTGAACCGCCTCGCCCTCGGCCCAGTGCATCTTGGCGATGCTGTGCGGCACCGCGATGCACAGCCCGTCGGGGTCGCCGGTATCGAAGGCGATGCCGCCCTCGACGATATCACGCCCCCAGATATCGAGCAGATAGGCCGAGCGCGGAATCGCGATTCCCGTGCCGAGCAGCGCATCGGCCTTGTCGCGCTGCAGCCATTTGCCGCGCGGCACGCCGTTCACGTCGATGATGAAGGCTTCGATCAGTTCGCTTTCGGCGAGCAGCGCGCGCCGGGCTTCGGTGGTCGCGATCGCATCCATGACGTTCACCTCACGCCATTTCGGCACGCACGGCATCGTAGGTCGCCTCGATGGCGCGCGTCGCACGGGCGACCATCTCGTCGATCTCGGCTTCGGAGATAGTCAGCGGCGGCGAGAACACCATGGTGTCGCGCACCGCGCGCATCACCAGGTTATTGGCGAAGCAATGGTCGCGGCAGATCGTGCCGACCCGGCCGCGCTTCTCGAAAAACCGCCGCGTGCGCTTATCGGATGTCAGTTCGATCGCGCCGATCAGCCCGATATGCCGGATTTCACCCACCATCGGGTGATCGCCAAGTGCGGCATCGAGTTTTGCCCGCAGCACGTCGCCCATTCGCGCCGCGCGTTCCGGCAGTTTCTCGTTCTCCAGAATATCGAGATTGGCGAGCGCCACCGCACAGGCGACCGGATGCCCCGAATAGGTGAAACCGTGATAGAATTCGCCGGTCTCGTTGATCAGCACGTCGGCCACGCGATCGCCCACCAGCACGGCGGAGAGCGGAATATAACCCGATGTTATTCCCTTCGCGAGCGTCATCAGATCGGGCGTGATGCCGAAGGTCTCGGCGCCGAACATCCGCCCGGTGCGGCCGAAACCGCAGATCACCTCGTCGGCAATCAGCAGAATATCGTTCTCGCGGCAGATGCGGTTGATCTCGGGCCAGTAGGTTTCGGGCGGGATGAGCACGCCGCCGGCGCCCTGGATCGGCTCGCCGATGAAGGCGGCAATGTTGTCCGCGCCGATCTCCTTGATCTTCGTCTCAAGCTGCTTCGCCGCGTAAAGCCCGAACTCCTCCGGGCTCATCTGTCCGCCATAGCCATACCAGTAGGGCGGCATGACATGGTCGAAATCGGGAAGCCTCGCGCCCTGACGATGCATGTCCACCATGCCGCCGGCCGCGGCGCCCAGCGTGGTCGAGCCGTGATAGCCGTATTCGCGGCCGACGATCACCCGCTTCTCCGGCTTTCCCTTGGTGATCCAGTAGGTCCGCGCCATCCGCAGCGCGGTGTCCACCGCCTCGGAACCGGAACAGGCGAAGAATGCGTGGTTGAGATCGCCCGGCGCCATCGCGGTCAGGCGTTCGGCGAGCGCGATCACCGGGCGCGTCGCGGTTTTGAAAAACGTATTGTAGAACGGCAAGCTTTGCATCTGCCGCGTCGCCGCGTCGATCAGTTCGCGCCGGCCATACCCTACAGCGACGCACCACAGCCCCGCCATGCCGTCGAGGATGCGATTTCCCCGGTCGTCGGTCAGGAACACCCCGTCGGCACCGGTGATGATGCGGATCTTTTCCTGATGCAGTGTCTTGTGGTCGGAAAACGGGTGCAGATGGTACGCGGCATCAGCCGCCTGCCAGTCAAAAGTCGCGATATCGTCAAGCATGAAAAAAACTCCGATGTCAGAGCGAAACTGCGGCACGACATGCCGCAAGGCTGCAACGATCAGGAGCGATGCGGCGGGCTGTAGCCGATCCGCGCGCAGAGCAGAAGCAACTCGGCATGCAGGTCATGGATCGCGCAAATGGCGCGAACATGCGCCTTCCGGGACTGAAAATCCCCGCGCCGGCCCAGCTCAAACCTGTTGCTTATCCCCAACATCACCGATCAGTCTATCGAAATCCAGCGACCGGTTCAACAAAAATCGAAGCCTTCACCGATCGGTCTCAGAAACTCGGCGGGGTATTCGCACTGATCACCTCGCAAATCTCGTCGAACGGGTTGCGAAATCTGTGCGGAATCTGGCTTTTGAAGTAATAGGCATCGCCGGTGTCGAGGGCGCGCTCCTGATCGCCCACGGTCACCAGAAGCCGCCCGCGCACCACGACGCCCGCCTCCTCGCCAGCATGGCGCAGCATCGCTTCGCCGGTATCGGCACCCGGCCGATAGGTTTCGTGCAGCATCTGCAATGCGCGGTCCTTCAGCCGCTTGCCGACCATGCGGAACGATATCCGCTCCTCGAAGGCGATTTCGGTCAGGCCGGTCGCCTCGAAGAACACATCCTCGGGAGCCGCGAGATCGAGGGTGAAGAATTCGGCGAGTGACATCGGAATGCCGTCGAGAATCTTCTTGAGCGACGAAATCGACGGGCTCACCCGATTCTGCTCGATCAGCGAGATCGCGCCATTGGTCACCCCGGCCCGCCGGGCCAATTCCCGCTGCGTCAGGCCGAAGACCTGGCGCATCTGCTTCAGCCTCGCCCCGACCCCGGCACCATCCTCGCGCGCGATCGGGATTTCCGCGTCCATCGCTTCCCTAAGCTGCGTTGAGGAGTTGATCTGTGGGGAGGAGGGTTTCGCCGATTGCCTCGGCGACGGCGGGATGGGCGATGCGGCCCTCGGCGACGTTCAGCCCGGCGCGCAGATGGGCATCCTCGCGCAGCGCCGCCTTCCAGCCCCGCCCGGCCAGCTTCAGCACGTAGGGCAGCGTCGCCTGGGTCAGCGCGAAGGTCGAGGTCCGCGGCACCGCACCCGGCATGTTCGCCACGCAATAATGCACCACCCCATCCACCACATAGGTCGGCGCGTCATGCGTCGTCGGCCTGCTCGTCTCAAAACAGCCGCCCTGGTCGATCGCCACATCCACCAGAACCGCACCCCGCCGCATCTGACCCAGCATCCCCCGCGTCACCAGCTTCGGCGCCGACGCCCCCGGCACCAGCACCGCGCCCACCACCAGATCCGCCGCGAACACAAACTCCTCGATCGCCTCCGCGGTCGCAAACACCGTCTTCAGCTGCGGACCATACAAATCATCCAGCTGCGCCAGACGGGCGATCGACTTGTCCAGGATCGTCACGTCCGCACCCATCCCCATCGCGATCCGCGCCGCGTTGGTCCCCACCACCCCGCCGCCCAGGATCGCCACCCGCGCCGGCGGAACCCCAGGAACCCCAGCCAGCAACACGCCAAACCCGCCCTGCGCCTTCTGCAGCGACACCGCACCCACCTGCACCGCCATCCGACCCGCAACCTCGCTCATCGGCGCCAGCAGCGGCAGCCGCCCGCGCTCGTCGGTCACCGTCTCATAGGCGATCGCCACCGCGCCCGACGCCATCAGCAGCCGCGCCTGCTCAGGATCGGGCGCCAGATGCAGATAGGTGAACAGAATCTGCCCCGGCCGCAGACGCTTGCACTCCACCGGCTGCGGCTCCTTCACCTTCACGATCATCTCGGCACGCGCAAACACAGCCTCCGCATCCGGCGCAATCTCCGCCCCCGCCTTCACATAGGCCGCATCGTCCATCCCGATCCCCTCGCCCGCACCGCTCTCCACCAAAACCGAATGCCCATGCGCCCGCAACTCCCGTACCGACGCAGGCGTCAGCCCAACACGATACTCATGGTTCTTGATCTCCCGAGATACGCCGATCAGCATGGTGATTTTCCTTTCCCGTCCGGCACGTGCCGTTTAGAATATTCATCACCTTCTACAAACATGACTTGCCCTGTGCAAGATAATTTCGTGACCGCGAGACGATTTTTGGGCAATGGGGCGGCATTCCTGCCCATTTCGTCGCCAGATCGAAGAAATTCACCGAAAGCCGCCCAAAGCCGCGTTGATTATTCTTGACGATTCGAAAATCTTTGGCGATGCTTGGCGCAACGGGAGCAAAACCAGCACGAACTGCGTGTCTCAGGCCAGCCGGGATCGGCGGGCCGGACGCTGGAGAAATAGAATGCGCGCGACGTCGACAGAAACCGAAACGACAATGAGATTGATGTTACCGATCGAGGCTTGCAGCACATGACGGGTCAGGCAATCCTGTCGCGCATGAGCATGACGAACCCGCCCATGACGACACAGCCGGTCACCCAAGCCGAACGCGGCGCGATCGCCTTGGAGGGAATCAGCCGGGTCTTCAGCGGCGGGGTGGTCGCGGTGGACGGCATCGACCTGACCATCAAGCCCGGTGAGTTCTTCACCCTGCTCGGCCCCTCCGGTTGCGGCAAAACGACATTGCTCCGCATGATCGCCGGGTTCGAGACACCCGATTCGGGCCGCATCCTCATCTCGGGACGAGAAATGCAATCGGTGCCCCCGCATAAGCGCGCGGTGAACACGGTCTTTCAATCATACGCGCTGTTCCCGCATCTGACCGTTGCCGAAAATATCGGCTTCGGGCTCAGAATGCGCGGCATCGCCAAGGCGGAACGAAAAGACCGGGTCGAGCGGATCATGGCATTGCTGCAAATCGGCGGCTTCGCCGATCGCAACCCCGCGCAACTTTCCGGCGGCCAGCGCCAGCGCGTCGCCCTTGCCCGTGCCCTGGTCAACGAACCCGAGGTCGTGCTGCTCGACGAACCGCTTTCGGCATTGGATGCGAAGCTGCGGGCCGAATTGCAGCTCGAGTTGATGCGGATGCAGAAACGCCTTGGCATGACCTTCATCTTCGTCACCCACGACCAGCACGAAGCACTGGTGATGAGCGACCGGATCGCGGTGATGGAACGCGGCAAGCTGCTCCAGGTCGGCCCGGTGCTCGATGTCTACGAACAGCCGCGCAACGTCTTCGTTGCGGAGTTCCTTGGCCTTTCCAACATCTGGCCCATCAGACCTACCGGCACCGACAGCGCGGATACCCCGATCGGTGCTCTGAAAATCACGGCATCCATCGGTACTCAGCGCACCGCGATGATCCGCCCGGAAAAAATCTGGATATTCAACGAAGCCAATACGCCGCGGGATCGCCCCAACGTGTTTCCCGGCACGGTGTGCGAGGCCGTCTATATGGGTGCCTCCACGCAATACCGCATCGAGATCCCTAACGGCCAATTCCTGCTGGCACTCGACACCAACAATGCCGCGGCGGAGCGCAGTTGGCGGCCCGGCGAGCCGGTCGCCGTCGAGTTGAAGCCGGACAACATCATGCTGATCGACGGATGACCCGGAAAATCGCATGTCAACACTAACGGAAGTGCCTATTCTGCGTGGCACCGCCGAACGTGCGGAGCGGATGGCGCGTGCATTCCGGCTCTGGATCACCGCCGGTCCCGGTCTCGGCTGGATCGTAGTCTTCCTGATCCTGCCCAGCGCGATCCTGCTCGCCATCGGTTTCTTCTCGATCGGCAATTACGGCAACCCGCGTCTGCCCTTGACGCTGGAGCCGTTCCGCGAGGTCGCCGGTTACTCGATTCTCGGCTGGAGTCCTGCCAATATCACGACCATCCTGCGTTCGCTGGTCCAGGCCGTCTCGGCCGCTGGACTGACCATCCTGCTCGCCTATCCGGTGGTGTTTTTCATCACCGCCCAGCCGATCGCATTGCGACCGTTACTGTTGCTGTTCGTCGTGTTGCCGTCATGGACCAACCAGGTGGTACGAACCTATGCCTGGATGGAGCTGCTCGGCCCCGGCTCCGGCTTGTCGCATCTCGCCCAGACGATCGGCTTCATCCCGCATCACCTCGGCCTGCTGCCCGGTATTTTCGCGATGCAAGTCGGCCTGACCTACAACTACCTGCCCTACATGGTCGTGCCGCTCTACGCCGCCGCGGAAAAGCTCGACTGGACGCTGGTGGAAGCCGGACGCGATCTTTACGCTTCCGGCACGAAACTGTTCTGGAGCGCGGTCTTTCCGCAAACGATTCCGGGTTTGCTTTCGGGCATCATCCTGGTCGCGATTCCCGCTTTCGGCGACTATGTCGTGCCCATGCTGCTCGGCGGCGGCAAGTCGATGATGATCGGCTCGCTGATCGCCGCCCAGTTCCTCAACACGCCGAACTGGCCCTATGGCGCAGCACTCACCATTTTCATGCTCATCTTCACCTGCGGCGGTCTGATCGTATTCCGGGTCATGACCAAACGCCTCGGCGGTTCCGAAGGGACCATGATGTGAGCCAGCATCTCGCAAAACCAGTGCGCCGCGCCTTGTTTGCCGCCAGCATGCCGGTCTACCTGCTGCTCTACGCGCCACTGGCGCTGATCGCGGTATTTTCCTTCGCGCCCGCGCCCGGCGGCGTTGCCGCCAGCGGCTTCTGGTATGCGGAACTGCTGCATTCGCCGGGCGTTCTCGCCGCATTCCGTCGCTCGCTCACTCTCGCTCTCGGCTCCTCGATCCTCGGCACCGTTCTTGGAACCTTGATGGGCTTCGGCCTGAGCCGCTTCCGCACCGGCGCGAAGGGTGGCTTTGCCGCTGCCCTTCCAAGCCTGATCATCTACACGCCGATCATCATGCCGAGTCTGGTTTTCGGCATCTCTGAACTGATCTTCTTCAATCTCGTCCACCGTGCCACCGGGTTTCTGGCCGCCGGGCTGCTCACCATGGGCATCGCCCATGTGACGTTCCAGGCGCCCTACGTGGCCCTCGTGGTGTTTGCGCGCATGGCCGGGCTCGATCCCAATTTGTTCGAAGCCTCGCACGATCTCTACGCCGATGCGCGGCAATCCTTCCTGCATCTGACGATTCCGGTGATCCGCCCGGCAATCATCGGCGGGTTTCTGCTCGCCTTCACCCTTTCGATCGACGATTTCACCATCAGCTATTTCACCGCCGGGCCGGGCAGCACGACCTTGCCGATCTACATCTACAGCGCGGTCGCGCGCAAAGGCATCGCCCCCGATATCAACGCCCTGGCAACGCTGATGATCGCGACCGTCATCGGCATCGGCCTGCTGCAATATGTCTTCACCCGTCACCGCGAACGCCGCCCCATGCCACGAGTCGGCGACTGACACGGCTACACTCGGATTAACCACAACAGGAGGCTAGAAATGAAAAGTCTTTGTTCCGGCTTGACCAGAATAGCCCTCACCGCCGCGTTTCTCGGCGGTTTCCTCGGATTGTCGCCGCCGGCACAGGCCGCCGGCAAAACCCTCTACCTGTTCAACTGGCAGGACTACATCGGTAAAGGCCTGCTCAAGAAATACGAAGCCCATTGCGGCTGCAAGGTCGTGCAGACCTATTACGATTCCAATGCCGCCCTTGCCGCAAAGCTGAAGGCGGGCGGCGATTCGCAATTCGATGTCGTTGTGCCGTCGAGCTATTACGTTCCGCAACTCGTTCACGAAGGGCTGATCCGCAAACTCGACAAGAAGGAAATCCCGAACTTCCGCAACCTGATCGCGCGGTTCAAGGACCCGACATACGATCCGCACGACGCCCACTCGATGCCTTATCAATGGGGCACCACCGGCATCGGCTATCTCAAGACCAAGGTTTCCAACCTGCCGGAAAGCTGGGCCGTGCTGTTCAACCCGAAACTGAACCCCTCCTATCCGTTCGTGCTCATGGCCGGATCGGGGCGCGACACCATCGGCGCCGCCTGCGCCTATCTCGGCTACGGTTTCACCTGCAACAAGAAAAGCCAGTGGATCAAGGCGGCGAAACTCGTCGAAAAAACCGAGAAGCGGAAGAACTTTACCGGCTTCGTCGATGGCGATCCGGTAACAGGCGAGATCAAGAAAGGCACCATCGCGATCGGCATGACGTTCAATGGCCAAGTCGCTGAATGCTATGACGACAAGAGCTGCCTGAATACAGGCTATCTCCTGCCGAAACAGGGTACCGAAATCTGGGTCGATACCATGGCGGTCCCGACTCACGCGCCTGACCCGAAATTGGCCTATGACTTCATCAACTTCATCCTCTCGGCGAAGGCGGGTGCCGAATTGTCGAACTTCAATCTCTATGGCAGCCCAAACGCCGCATCCGAACCGATGCTGGTAGCTGCCATGAAGACGCCTCTGGTCACGCCCACCTCCGCACAGATGAAATATCTGTACTTCCTGCCGCCGCTCGCGGGCAAGAAACTCCAGGAATTCAACGCGATCTGGACAGCGGTTCGCCAGCATTGATTTACTAACGGCGCGCCCATCCTGGGCGCGCCGATCATTTTTGAGGCTTTCATGACCGACCTGACCGAATGGTTCAACGAACACCGCATCACCGAGGTCGAGTGCCTGGTGCCGGACATTACCGGCATTCCGCGCGGCAAGATCATGCCCGCGCAGAAATTCCACCAGGGCGGCGCACCGCGCCTGCCCGAAAGCATTTTCATCCAATCGGTGACCGGCGAATATCCCGAAGACCCTGACGATGTGCTGACCGACCCCGCCATTATCGACGTCAAGCTGATCCCCGACCCATCGACGGTGCGACTGGTACCCTGGGCGCACGAACCCACCGCGCAGATCATCCACGATTGCCAATATGCCAACGGACGACCAGTGCCGATCGCGCCGCGGCAGGTTTTGCGCCAGGTGCTCGCACTTTACGCCGAACGCGGCTGGAAGCCGGTGCTCGCCCCGGAACTCGAATTCTATCTCGTCGGACGCAATACCGATCCTGACTATCCGTTGGTTCCGCCGATCGGCCGGTCCGGCCGGCAGGAAACCGGACGGCAATCCTACTCGATCGACGCGGTCAACGAATTTGACCCGCTCTTCGAGGAAATGTATGATTTCTGTGAAATCCAGGAACTCGATCTCGATACGCTGATCCACGAGGAGGGGGCGGCACAGGTCGAGATCAACTTCCTGCACGGCGATCCGCTGAGCCGCGCCGACCAGGTCTTTCTGTTCAAGCGCACGGTGCGCGAAGTCGCTCTCCGACACGACATTTACGCGACGTTCATGGCCAAGCCGATGGGCCAGGAACCGGGAAGTGCGATGCATGTGCATCAAAGCGTTGTCGATGCCGAAACCGGCGAGAATCTGTTCGCCGACCACGACGGTAAACCGAGCGCGCTATTCCTGTCCTTCATCGGCGGAATGCAGAAATATATCCCCGCGATCATGCCGATCTTCGCGCCGAACGTGAATTCCTATCGCCGGCTCACGCGGTTTTCGAATGCGCCGATCAACCTGCAATGGGGGCACGACAACCGTACTTGCGGTTTGCGGGTGCCGTTCGGCGAACCTTCCGCGATGCGCGTGGAAAACCGGGTGCCGGGCGCCGACGCAAACCCCTATCTTGCATTCGCGGCCTCACTCGCCTGCGGTTATCTCGGCATGATCGAAGGCTTGCAGGCAACCCATCCGTTCCGCGGCTCCGCCTATTCGCAACCCTACACCCTGCCGCGCGAATTGTCCCACGCGCTTGAAATCATGGAGCAGAACAAACCGCTGATCGATATTCTCGGCGACAAGCTGGTCGAGGTTTTCGTTGCGGTGAAGCGTCTGGAATACGAAACCTATCTGCGCGTCATCAGTTCCTGGGAGCGCGAACATCTTCTGCTGAACGTCTGATCCTCCCATGGCATTGTCGAACTATTACGAGGCAACGGCACGGTTGCCCGCGACCACCGCGTCGCTCAAGGGCGATATCCGCTGCGATGTCGCTGTTCTCGGCGCCGGCATGACCGGCTGTTCCGCGGCACTGCATCTCGCCGAACGCGGCTATCGCGTCGCTGTGCTCGAAGCCGAGCGGATCGGCTTCGGTGCCTCGGGGCGCAACGGTGGTCAGGCGCTGCCCGGCTTCGCCGCGGATCAGGTGAAGGTGCGGCGGATCATGGGCGAAGCGGTCGCGAAGCGTCTCTGGGATCTCTCCATGGAGGCCGTCGATCTTCTGCACGCGCAGATCACCCGCTTCGCCATCCCGTGCGATCCCAAGCGCGGCTATCTGCATGTCGCGGTGAAGGACCGGCAGGTTCGCGAACTCGAAGCCTGGATCGACGAACTCGAAGCACTTGGCACGCCGGGCTTTGCGCTTCTGCGCGGCGCCGAACTTCAGTCACGCCTGCCAAGCCCGCGCTACAAAGCGGCGCTCTACGATCCAGTCGCCGGCCATATTCACCCGCTCAACTACACACTCGGCCTCGGCCATGCCGCAATAGCGGCGGGCGCACAAATCTTCACTGGAACCCGAGTCCAAAAAATCGAACCTGGCAACGGGGTGCGGCTGAAAACACCCGGCGGCACCGTCACCGCCGATTTCCTGCTCATCTGCGGCAACGCCTATCTCGGCGATCTGGTCCGGCCGATCGCGGGTTATGTAATGCCGGTCGGCACCTATATCGTCGCGACCGAGCCGCGCGACGATATTCCGTTGCTGATTCCCGGCAACGAGGCAGTCGCCGATCTCAACTTCGTGCTCGACTATTTCCGCCGCAGCGCTGATAATCGGATGTTATTCGGCGGCCGGGTGTCCTATTCGACCCTGCCGCCGCCCAATCTCGCGGCTTCGATGCTCGCGCGCGCCCGCCGGGCTTTCCCACAACTTGCCGATGCACGCGCCGATTACGCGTGGGGCGGCAATGTCGCGATCACCCATAACCGGCTGCCGCATTTCGGCCGGCTCGGCGGCAACATCCTGTTCGCGCAGGGCTTCTCAGGCCACGGTGTCGCCCTCACCGGCTTCACCGGCAAGCTGCTCGCCGAGGCAGTCGCCGGGCAGGCGGAACGGTTCGACGTGTTCACCCGGATACCGCACGCACGCTTCCCCGGCGGTTCGCTGCTGCGAATGCCGACCCTGGTTCTGGCGACAAGCTGGTTTCGCCTGCGCGACATGCTGTGAATGGGCTTGTCGCGGGCCACCATCCGCCTTGTCACGGTCGTGAGCCTCGGTGTCATGGTTCTGATTGCGGCCGCCTGGTGCCGTAGTGGCGAATATGATGAATATTACAGCATCTTTCTGATCGCCGGCCAGCCACGCCCAGACTGGCCCACCGGGCCATTCACCGTCGCCGTCGCCCAAAAATTCTACCACGGCCACGCCTCGTTCGGTCAGATCGCGCGCGATCTCCGGCACGGAGACGTGCATCCGCCGCTGTATTTCTGGTTGCTTGCGCTCTGGCGCGACACCTTCGGCACGGCGCTGTTCCGGTTGCGGTTGTTGTCGGTGCTATGCACCATGTGTTCGCTCTACCTTGTCGCGTGCATCGCACGGCGAATCGGTGCGGCCCCTGCCCTTGCCGTGACGATCACACTGCTCAGCTATGGTTTCGCCTATACCGGCATCATCGCGCGCGATTTCGCCCTCGCCGGCGCATTTTCCTTGGCCGGGGTTCTGCTTCTGATCGAAGCCGAGCGGATCTCGAAACCTGCTTGGGCATTCGCCGGCGGAATCGCTCTCGGCGCCGCCTGCTTCACCAATTATCTGGCGTGTTTCACCACGATCGCTTTTCTCGGCTGGATTGCCACCGTCGGATGGCGCCGCAAATCCGTCTGGCTTTCGTCATGGTTCGGCGCCGCGCTGTTCATTCCGGCCGGACTCTGGTTCTTTCTTGCCCAAAAGGGGACACGCAAGGGCCAGTTCATGCCGTTTCATCTGCCGCACGCCTTGGTTTTGCTCGCGCGTGATCAGGCGGGAGCCATTCTCGGTGCCCTGCCGCGCTACGTGCCCTCGCCTTGGTCGCATATCGTCGAAGCTGCTCTCGCGCTCCTTCTCGCTTATTTTGTGATTTTAATCGTCATTCGTGGCCTGCCCTGCATAACCGACCGTTATCGCACTCTCGTGATCGCCGGTATCATCGCTCCACCACTCGGCCTGTTCGCTTTGGGGATCGGGTTCGACACCACGCCGGTCGAAATGCGCTATCTCTGGCTCGGACTGCCCTATATCGGATTGGCGCTCGCCACCGCGCTCAAGGACCGGCGCAGAACGACGGCATTTCTCCTCGCCGTGCAGAGCGCCGCGATCATCGGCCTCGCGATCGCGCCGCAAACCATGCAGCCGGGCGCACGCACGGCTCACGCGGCAGCGAAACTCGGCACTCCGGCAACGCTTGTTTTGATTCCCTTCGGCAATGACGGCGTGGGCATTCCCGGCCCGTTCATCGCCGCCTTACCTCACACCACGCACATCATGGTCGTGCGCGCAATGAACCAGGCCGTTCTCGGTGACACCTCCAGCTATCGGCGCGTAGTGATCGCGCGGATCGAAGTGGACAATACCAGCCGCGCGCTGGTCCCGGCACTCGACACGCTGTTCAAAACCGCGCCATGCTGGCAATCTGGTTCCGCGCGGCGCGACATCGCCGTTTTCACCAATCTCTGCCGGAACCGTCATGGTTGAGTTTTTCCCTGGTTTCACCGAACACCACGCCGATATCGGCGGCGGACGCTTTTTTCGCCTGCGCCGCGCCGGATCGGGCCCCGCTCTGCTGATGCTGCACGGGATGCCGCAAACCCATGCCATGTGGCATCGGCTCGCGCCCGCATTCGCCGAAAATTTCACCGTCATCTGCCCGGACATCACCGGCTACGGCTTCAGCTACAAGCCACCGGCCACACAGGATCACGCGCCCTACGCCAAGCGCGCGATGGCGCGGGACATGGCCGATCTGATGGATCATCTCGGCATCGATCGCTTCGCGCTGGTCGGGCACGATCGCGGGGCGCGGGTTTCGCACCGGCTCGCCCTCGACCACCCGGAACGCGTCGAGCGCCTCGCTTTGCTCGACATCATCCCGACCATCGAACATTTCGAGCGCACCGACATGCGCTTCGCGATGGGCTATTATCACTGGTTTTTCCTGGCCCAGCCGGCGCCGTTCCCGGAGGAACTGATCAATCTCGACGCCGGGCGCTGGCTGCTCGCGCAGAGCGCGCGGCACAACACCGAAAACACCATTTTCGCCGAAGCGGCATTCGCGGATTATCTTGCCGCCGTCGCCGATCCCGCCACGGTCACCGCCATGTGCGAGGATTATCGTGCCGCCGCCGGCATCGATCTCGACCACGACCGCGTAAGCCGCGCCCAAGGACGTAAAATCGCCTGTCCCGCGCTGGTTCTCTGGGGTGATCGCGGCCTGGTCGGCACCTTGTACGATCCGCTCGCCATCTGGCGCTTCTATTGCACCAATACCCTCGACGGTCAGCCGATCAGCTCCGGCCACTATCTGGCCGAGGAAGCACCGGAGGCGACGCTCGCCGCACTCCGGCCGTTCTTGTCAGGCCGTTAGCGCGACCGGCTCAGTACGCGCACGCTTGACCAGCAGCTTGTTGAGCGCGTGGATATAGGCGCGAGCCGCAGCCACGATCGTATCGGTATCCGCACCCTGGCCATCGACCAGCTTGCCGCTCTCCTCCAGCCGCACGCCGCACCGCGCCTGAGCATCGGTGCCTTCGGTGACCGCGCCAACGGTGAACAGGCGCAACTCCGCCTCGTGTGGAAAAATTGCATGGATCGCGTTGAATGTCGCGTCTACCGGCCCGTCGCCATGTGCCTCGGCGCTCCGCGTCTCGCCATCGACCTCGAGTTCCAGGATCGCGCGCGGCTTGGACTTCGACCCAGCCCAGACTTCGAGCGAGACGAAGCGGATGCGCAGATGGTCGCGCACCACCGTCTCGTCGAACAAAGCGGCGATATCCTCGTCATAGACAAGCTTCTTGCGGTCGGCGAGATCCTTGAAGCGGCGGAACGCATCGTTCAGCGCGTTGTCGCCCACGTCGCCATAACCAAGCGCGCGCAATTTGTCGCGGAACGCCGCGCGGCCGGAATGCTTGCCCATCACCAGGCTGGTCTTCTGCCAGCCTACGCTTTCCGGCGTCATGATCTCGTAGGTCGCGGCATTCTTCAGCACCCCGTCCTGATGGATGCCGCTCTCATGGGCGAAGGCATTGCGCCCGACGATCGCCTTGTTCGGCTGAACGTCGAATCCGGTAATAGTCGAGAGCAATTTCGAAGTGCGCAGAATCCGCGTCGTCTCGATCCCGTTGCGATAGGGCGCGGCATCCGGCCGGGTGCGGATCGCCATCACCACTTCCTCCAGCGCCGCATTGCCCGCCCGTTCGCCGATGCCATTGATCGTGCACTCGATCTGCCGCACCCCGGCGCGCACCGCCGCCAGCGTATTGGCCACCGCGAGCCCGAGATCGTTATGGCAATGGGTGGAGAAAATCACTCCGTCCGCACCTGGCACCCGCTCGCGCAGCATGGTGAAAATGCGCTCGATATCCTCCGGCACCGCATAGCCGACCGTGTCGGGAATGTTGATCGTGGTCGCACCGGCCTTGATCGCGGCCTCGACGCAGCGGCACAGAAAATCGGCGTCGGTGCGGCTGCCATCCTCGGCCGACCATTCCACGTCGTCGGTGAAATCGCGCGCAAGCGCGACCGAGCGGGTCACCGCCTCCAGCACCGCTTCCGGCTCCATGCGGAGCTTGTATTTCATGTGCAGCGGGCTGGTGGAGATGAAGGTGTGGATGCGCTTGCGCTCCGCCGGCTTCACCGCTTCCGCCGCGCGCAGAATATCCTCGCGCCCCGACCGTGCGAGACCGGCGATCACCGGGCCTTTCACCGTTTCGGCGATATGGCGGACGCTTTCGAAATCGCCCTGGCTCGCGATCGGAAACCCGGCCTCGATCACATCGACGCCGAGTTCGGCCAGCGCCTCGGCCATGCGCAGCTTTTCGTCGAGATTCATCGAAAAGCCGGGCGATTGCTCGCCATCGCGCAGCGTGGTGTCGAAGATAATGACGCGATCCCGATCGATCGCGCCGAAATTGGGATGATTGATGGTCGTGCTGGTGGTCATGGAAAACTCGCTTCGCTGTCTAAACCGGAGGCCGCCTGATCCAATCCCCTGCGCGCGCCGGCATTCGGCCGGCAGTTACGCCCAGGGGCCGATAAGTCGAAGCGCGAGCGAATCATGGGCGTGCGGAAGCAAGCCCGCACCGGCGGCAAACAGATCGTTTAGAGCGATCGTGGCACACATGCGGTCTGATTAGCACCGGCCGGCAGCCCGGCGCAAGCCAAAGCCGCCGAGCCTATCGTTGCCCCGCCAGGGCGGCGAGCGCCGCTTCATCCTGCCCGATCCTCCGGCCCTCGACATGGCTGACCGGGCGCAAACCGAGCGCATTGCCGAGGCAGAGCGCGTCCGCCTCGAACAGCCAATCCGGCTCCAGGGTCGCCTCGCGCACGAGCCCGGCTTCGAGAAGCACCGCGCGGCGAATGCCGGGCAACGCCCCGTCGGCGACATATGGCGTGAGCCAGGCGCCGTTTCGGCACAGAAACACCGTGGCGGCGCTCGATTCCGCCACCATGCCCGCATGGTTGAGCAGGATCGCATCCACGGCACCGCGCTCTTCGGCCTCGATCCGGGCGAGAATGCCCGGGAGATAATTCAGCGATTTGACCCGGCAGAGCGGCGATGCCGCATCGCGGGCGATGCCGCGCGCGATCACCACCCGCATCGGACCGTGAGCGGACGGCAGGGACGCGGCCGTCACCATGACGGTCGGGCACTGTTCCCCGCTGGGCATGACGCCGCGCGGTCCCGGTCCGCGCGTAACCGTCAGGCGCAGCACGCCATCGACCAGCCGGTGCGCGGCGATGACCGCACCGAGCGCATCGCACAGGGTGCCTTCGGCAGGCACGTCGAGACGCAGCAGAGCCGCGCCCGCGCGCAGCCGGGCGATATGCCGATCGGCATGGCACGGCACGCCGGCGGCAACCCGGATCGTCTCGAACAGCCCGTCGCCGAGCAGCAGGCCGCGATCGGCCGGGTCGATCCGCGCCGCGTTCGCGGGCACGAGCACGCCGTTCAGCCAGACCGGCGCATCAGCCTCCATCGTGCGCCGCCAGCAAGGGTGCCACTTTCAGCCGCATTTCCGCATATTCCGCTCCGGGATCGCTGTCCCAGACAATGCCGCCGCCCGCCTGGGCGAACAGCGTCTCGCTGGTGGCAACGACGGTGCGGATGATGATCGCGCTGCCCATTGCGCCGTCGAAGCCGAGCCAGGCGAGCGTGCCGCAATAGGCGCCGCGCCGGGCGGTTTCGATTTCATCGATGATCTGCATCGCCCGATGTTTGGGCGCGCCGGTGATCGAGCCGCCAGGAAAGCTCGCGCGCAGCAGATCGATCGCGCCGAGGCCGGGGCGCAGCCTGCCCCGGACCACCGAAACGAGGTGATGCGCGCGGGAAAACCGTTCGAGCGCGCACAGGGCGGTCACGTGCACGCTGCCGATCTCGCAGACGCGGCCGAGATCGTTGCGCATCAAATCGGCGATCATCAGGTTTTCGGCCCGGTCCTTCGCCGAGGCGCAGAGCGCGCGGCCCAGCCGATCGTCTTCCTCCGGCGTCGTGCCACGCGGCGCCGTGCCCTTGATCGGGCGGGTTTCCACCCGACCGTCGGAATCGAGGCGCAGAAACGATTCCGGTGACGCGCCGATGATCGCCATGCCATCGCCACAGGCCAGATGGGCGGCGAAAGGTGCCGGGCTTTGCCGCCGCAGCGCGCCATAAAGCGCCGCCGTGGAGAACCCAGCCGGCCGTGGCGCGCGGAAACGATGGGTCAGATTGACCTGAAAAATGTCGCCCGCCGCGATATAGGCGCGCACCTGCTCGACCCGGTCGCGATAGGCCGATTCGCTCCATTCCGGCCGCCAATCGAGCCGGGGAACGGCGCCAAGGCGCACGGGACCGTCGAGCCGCCGGCGCAGCGCCTCAAGCCGAGCGGCGGCGGACGCCCCTGGGCGATCATACGCAATATACCACAGCCGTCTTGTGCGGTGCTCGAAACCGAGCACCGTGTCGTAGAGCCCGAACCAGCCACCGGGAAGGCCGGGAATCGGGTCGTGCCGGGTCGGCACGCCGGCAGCCGCGACACCGAGATCGTAGCCGAGAAACCCGATCGCACCACCCGCGAACGGCAAAGGCGGTTTGGCACCCGTGCCGCGCGATGCGCGGTGCCGGTCGAGCCAGGTGGCGAGAGCGGCGAAGGGGTCGCCAACCGTCCCGGCATCGAAGCGCAGGACCGCCAGCGGATCGGGGCAAAGATAGGAGATTTCGGCACGCGGATCGCCCGAAGCGGCACTGTCGAGAAAAGCCAGATGCGGATCGCCGGCGAGAGCCGCGAAACTGTCGAACGGATCGCGCCAGGGCAGTTCGGTGACCAGCATCGGTGTCGTTTCGCACAAGCCCGCATGGTGCGCCACATCATCGCGTTACATACAAAACTCGATCCGAAATCCCCCGTCCAGCCGAACAGACGGATCGAGGACACATTACAGTGTGGTGGCGAAAAAAAGCCATCTTTTGCGGCTATTCTCAAGATCCAAACCTGGGAAATCCGGGTTCGACCATCATCCGAATGCGATCGGAATTAGTGTCATGGCTATCAGATCTCTTATTTTCGCCTTGGCCCTTGTCGGACTTGTCTTCGGGCTTACGCACACGGCGCGGGCCGATGACGACGATTGGTACAATGAGGGCCCATCTCTATCCTTTGGGTTCGGTCCTCCGCCGGGTTATTACCCGCCCCCGCCGCCAATTTACTACGCTCCACCTCCCACCTACTACGCCCCGCCCCCGCCTCCCGTCTATTATGCACCGCCGCCAGGCTATTACGCGCCCCCGCAAGGCTACTGGGGCGGTGGATATCAAGGAGACGACGACGATGACGAAGGCGATGACAATTGATCCAGCCATTTCGACTCACATTCCAACAATCAAGCAACCCGATGCCTTTCCGCGAGAAACTTCCTCGCGAACTCCAGAAACTCGCCGGCCACGGCGCGATGATCGGCACGATACGCGATGCTGACATCGGCGGATGCCGCGGTGCCGGCTAGCGGCCGGTAGGCGATCTCCGCGCGCGACAAACGCCCAATGCTCTCCGGGAGCAGGGCGACGCCGAACCCTGCTGCGACAAGATTGACCAGCGCCTGGGCATCGCCGACCTCCTGGATGATGCGCGGTGCGAAACCCGCATCGATGCAGCACGTCCAGAGATGTCGCGCGAAACGCGAATCGGTGCGGCGCAGAAATACGAAGGATTCATCGCGCAGATCCGCGAGATCGACGCATCGCCGCGCGCCCAGGCGATGCCGTCGCGGCAGAGCGAGCCCGACCGTCTCGGGCCAGGCGCGCTCGATCGCCAGATCTGGATCGTCATTCGGCCAGCGCAGAAAACTGAGATCGGTGCGCCGGTTGATCAGCGCCGTCTCCTGCTCCTGCGGTGACATCTCGTGCAAACGCAGCGCGACCTTGGGATAGCACGCGCTATAGGCGGCGAGCAGCGCCCCCAGCCGTCCGCCGAGAACCGACCCGGTCAAGCCGATCTCCAGCGACCCCATGTGACCCCGCCCGATCGCGCGGACCTGCTCGGCCGCCAGTTCGGCCTGATCGAGAATCGCCCGCGCATGATCGAGAAAGGCCGCGCCCGCCGCCGTCAGGCCAACTCGCCGACTGGTGCGCTCGAACAAAGCGACACCCAGCTCCCGCTCGAGATCGCGGATCTGCTGGCTGAGCGGCGGCTGCGACACGCGTAGCCGCGCTGCGGCCGCGGTGAAACTCAAGGTCTCGGCCACCGCCACGAAATAGCGCAGATGCCGAAGCTCCATCGCTATTTATATGAAAAAACTATCAATCATACCGAACGATATATTGGACGTATGACCAAAATCAAGCAAAACTGCCACGATGCCACGGTATGTTCCCGAGCTGATCCGAAAAGCGGCGCGATTCCGGCCTGTTGGCGCACCTTGCGCCGGAGGCTACATGTGCCGCTCCGGCCACGAGCACGGGTAAACGCAAGAGGGAACAGGCACCATGACCATCGACGTCATCGACTCCGCTACGAACCAGGAAACCGGCGCCGCCGCGACCCATAAACTGCCGTCTTCCCCGCGCGATCTTTTGCGCTCCATGTTCGATGCCGCGGTGGCGGCCGCCCTGCCCGCGCGCGTCGTGGCGCCTCATCTCCCGGCACCGGCAAAGGGCCGCACCGTCGTCATCGGCGCCGGCAAGGCATCCGCCGCGATGGCGCGCGCCGTCGAAGACGCATGGCAAGGCGATCTCGAAGGCATCGTGGTCACGCGATACGGCCACGCCGTGCCGTGCCGGCGCATCGAAATCGTCGAAGCCGCCCACCCGGTGCCGGACGCGGCGGCCGAACGCGCGGCCGCGCGCATGCTGGACATGGTCCGGCCGCTCGGGCCGGACGATCTGGTGATCGCGCTGATCTCCGGCGGCGGATCGTCGCTGCTGTCCCTGCCTGCCCCCGGTCTCACCCTTGCCGACAAGCAGGCGATCAACCGCGCGCTACTCCGCTCCGGCGCCGCCATCGGCGAAATGAACTGCGTGCGCAAACATCTTTCCGCGATCAAGGGTGGCCGCCTCGCGGCGGCGGCATACCCGGCACGGGTTCTGACCCTGGTGATTTCCGACGTTCCGGGCAACGACCCGGCAACCGTCGCGAGCGGCCCCACCATCGCCGATCCCACCAGCTTTGCCGAAGCGCGGGCGATCCTCGCCAAATACCGCATCACCGAACCGGAATCCGTCCTGCGTCTCCTGGATCAGGGCGCCGACGAAACGCCCAAGCCGGGCGATCCGCGTCTCGCCCATGCAACCAGCGTGATGATCGCGACACCGCAGATGGCGCTCGAAGCGGCGGCGGAAATCGCGCGCCAGGCCGGCATCGCCCCACTGATCCTCGGCGAAGCAATCGAGGGCGAAGCGCGCGAGGTCGCCCGGGTCATGGCCGGCATCGCGCGCCAGGTGGTGCTGCATGGCCAGCCGGTGCCGTCGCCCTGCGTCCTGATTTCGGGCGGCGAAACCAGCGTGACCGTGCGCGGCAATGGCAGCGGCGGTCGCAATGTCGAATTCCTGCTGGCCCTCGCCGTCGAACTCGACGGGCTCGCCGACGTGTTCGCCCTCGCCGCCGATACCGACGGGATCGACGGCATGGAAGCGGTCGCCGGAGCGATCGTAACACCTGACACGCTGGCACGCGCCAGGACGCTCGGGATCGATCCGCGCGCGCGCCTCGATCAGAACGACTGCCACCCGATTTTCGCGGCGCTGCACGATCAGGTCGTCACCGGCCCGACCCTGACCAATGTGAACGACTTCCGCGCGATCCTGATCCTGCCTCGAAATAAAGGCCCCTGACATGCCGCAACCAGCAACCCGATCGCATGACGACAACGCAGCCGCCCTGGTCATGAGCCGGCTCGACGCGCTGGCGCGATTCAGCACTGACCCCGACGGCCTCACGCGCCTGTACTTGACGCCCGAGCATCGCGCGGCGGCGGACCAGGTCGCCGCATGGATGCGCGAAGCCGGGCTTGCGGCCCGGATCGACGGCGTGGGCAACGTGATCGGCCGCTACGAAGGTGCGCGGCCGGGGCTGCCGGCATTGTTGCTCGGCTCGCATATCGACACGGTGCGCAACGCCGGAAAATACGACGGCTGCTTCGGCGTCATCGCCGCGATCGCCGCGATCTCCCGGCTCGATGCCGCCGGCATCCGCCTGAATTTCGCGATCGAAATCATCGCGTTCGGCGACGAGGAAGGCGTGCGGTTCCCGGTAACGCTGTCCGGCTCGCGCGCTCTCGCCGGCACGCTCGATCCGGCCGTGCTCGACGCGACCGATGAAAACGGCGTTTCGCTCCGTGCGGCACTGGCGCAATTCGGTTCTCCCGGCTTCGAAGACCCGAAACGCCTCGCGTATCGTCCCGGTCAAGCGCTCGGCTATTGCGAACTGCATATCGAACAGGGCCCGGTGCTGGAAGCGGAGGATCTGCCGGTCGGCGTGGTGACGGCAATCGCCGGCGCCGCCCGCCATTCGGTCGAGGTCACGGGCGTCGCGGGGCATTCCGGGACGGTGCCGATGGCGCTGCGGCATGACGCACTCTGCGCCGCGTCGGAAATGATCCTCGCCGCCGAACGGATCGCCCGCGACACCGAGGAGCTTGTCGCCACCACCGGCATGATCGCCGCCCGGCCGGGCGCCGTCAACGTGATTGCCGCCGGCGCCAAATTCTCGCTCGATATCCGCAGCGCGAGCGACGCCATCCGCGCCCAGGCGACGCGTGATATCTTCGCCGAATTCGCGGCAATCGCCGCACGGCGCGGCACCACCGTCGATATCGGCAAGACCTACGAGGCCGCGGCCGCACCCTGCGCGCGGCATCTGACCGACGCGCTCGAAGCCTCGGTCGCGCGGCACGGCATCCGGCCTCGCCGCCTGCCCAGCGGCGCCGGGCATGACGGGCTCGCGATGATCGCCCTGTGCCCGATCGCCATGCTGTTCGTCCGCTGCAAGGGCGGCATCAGCCACAACCCGGCGGAATCGATCACCACGGCGGATGCAGGCGTCGCCGTCGATGTCCTGGTCGATTTCCTGCGCCATTTCGATCCCGAACCCGCCAAAGGATGACACCATTGAACGAGACCATCGCGGCAGATATCAGCCGGTTCCTCGCCGCCGAACGCCCGCGCCAGACCGCATTCCTCGCGGAGCTGGTCAAATGCCCGTCGGACAATCCGCCCGGCGACTGTGCCACCCATGCCGAGCGCACCGCGAGCTTGCTCGAAGCGCTCGGCTTTACCGTCGAGCGCCACAAGGTGCCCGACGGGCTCGCGCGCGAAAATGGCATGATCAGTGCGACCAACCTGGTAGTGCGCCATAAATTCGGCGATGGCGGAACGGTGATCGCGCTGAACGCGCATGGCGACGTGGTGCCGCCCGGCGAAGGCTGGACGCGCGACCCGTATGGCGCGGAGATCGTTGATGGCTGGATGGTCGGTCGCGGCGTCGCCGTCTCGAAATCCGATTTCGCGACTTATGCCTGGGCCCTCCTTGCCCTTCGCGCGCTCGACGCAAACCTGAACGGCACTGTCGAGCTGCATTTCACCTACGACGAAGAAGCCGGCGGCGCGATCGGCCCCGGTCTTCTGCTGTCCGAAGGCATTTCCCGCCCCGATCTCGCGATCGGCGCGGGGTTTTCCTACGCCGTGGTCGATGCGCATAATGGCTGCCTGCATCTCGAAGTGCAGGTGGACGGAAAATCCGCCCACGCGGCAATGCCATCGACCGGCATCGACGCACTGGAAGCGTCAACCGCGATTCTCTCATCGCTCTACGGCTTGCGGAAGAACTTCGCCGCCCAAACCTCCGCGATCGCCGGAATCGGCAGCCCGCAACTGACAATCGGCCTCATCAAGGGCGGCA
Source organism: Acidiphilium sp. AL (assembly GCF_025499445.1). Classification (NCBI taxonomy): domain Bacteria; kingdom Pseudomonadati; phylum Pseudomonadota; class Alphaproteobacteria; order Acetobacterales; family Acidocellaceae; genus Acidiphilium; species Acidiphilium sp. AL. Next base: position 831 of record NZ_JAIMBZ010000011.1, on the reverse strand, counting down.
TCAACACCAATGTGGTGCCGGACCGCGTCACCTTCCGGCTCGACCGGCGGATGATCCCCGAGGAAAATCCCGCCGCCGTCGAAGCAGGGCTGCGCCGGGTGATCGCCGAAGCCGCGGCCTCGGTGCCGGGCGCGCGCGTGAGCATCAGGCGCATTCTGCTCGCCGAACCGTTAGTGCCGTCACCCGGCGCAAAGCGCCTGACCGACCTGCTTTGCGCCCATGCGACGCGAATCATGGGCGAGCCGGTCCCGGCCAAGGGCGTACCGCTCTACACCGACGCACGCCATTATGCCGCCGCCGGCGTGCCGATCGTTCTCTATGGCGCGGGACCGCACACCATCGAGGAAGCCAACGCCCATCGCGCCGACGAACGCCTGCCGCTTGCCGATCTCTACAAAGCCACCGAAGTCGTCGCCCTAACGCTCGCGAATCTTCTTGAATGAAACGTCGAACCTCGGATGGAGAATCGATGATCTGGTTGCCGCGATAATAGCCGGAAGGTCGTCACCGATGTTTAAACTGTTTTCGGTAAGTGCAATACTGAACTGGAGATTCAACGAGTGACCGGGTTCGGGCAGAGCTTTCGAACGGCTTCTCTTGTCATCCGTTAGAGTGCCGAGTTTGTCCTGATCTCAAGCGACGTCTCAAGAAATGCGAAATACAATCAAGGAGGAAGAAGATGCGACCATTTCAATGGCTGGCGGTGATTCCGTTTATTGGGCTTTTGATCGGGCCTGTGGTGCATAACCGGCTGCATCCGTTTATTTTGGGGATGCCGTTTCCGCTTGGCTGGATCGCGGTGTGGATCGTGCTGACGGCGGGGATCATGGC
>NZ_JAIMBZ010000109.1:0-1817 GCF_025499445.1 Acidiphilium sp. AL | reverse complement strand
GGCAAGAGATTTCGGCGGCGCGCAACAATCGGAATCGGAACCGGGCCGCCAGGATTCCTTCCGGAATGCCGACAGGCCTCAATCGATTCTTCGGCTAAATGGCGCCTGCGGCCTCAAAATGAGGGGAGACATGAGCGTCCGCTCGGCATTCCTTGTATTCTCGACCGTGTGGTCGAGATGGCGGTTTTGCTGGTAGTGGGACCGATCTTGGAGGCGGATCTACTGGGTAACCAGTATGGATTCCGTCCGGCGATGGACGCCAAAATGGCGGTTCGCAAAGCCTTCTGGCACATCACGGCCCATGGACGAGCGGAGGTGGTGGACGCTGATCTCAGCGACTACTTCACCTCGATTCCGCACGGCCCCTTGATGCGCTGCGTGAGCCGGCGAATTACGGACGGGAAACTCCTCTCCGTAATCAAAACCTGGCTCACGGCACCGGTAATCGAGCGTGACCAGCGCACGACCCGATGCACGACGGAGGCAAAGGACCGGCATCGGGGAACCCCCCAGGGCTCTCCGATTTCACCTTTGCTGGCGAATCTCTATTTCCGTCGCTTCCTCCTGGCCTGGGAAGCGTTCGGTCACCGCAAGCGACTCGACGCCCACGTCGTCAACTACGCCGATGACCTCGTCATCTGCTGCCGACCCGGAAACGGACCGGCAGCACTGGCGACGATGCGGCAACTGATGACGAGGCTCGGACTGACGGTGAACGAAGCCAAGACGCAACTGGTGCGACTCCCCGAGGGAAACTTCGATTTCCTAGGCTATTCCATCGGTTGTTTCTATGGCAAAGACGGCGTGCCTTTTATCGGCACGGTCCCGTCTCGGAAATCCGTCCACCGACTACTCCAACGAATCCACGACGCGACAACGCCATACAAGCATGCCGAAAGTCCAGAACTACGGGTCGCAGCAATCAATTCGCTGCTCCGCGGCTGGGCTGCGTACTTCAACCAGGGACCGGTTCTCCGGGTCTACAAAGTTGTGCGCTGGTACACCCAACGGCGTTTTCAACGCTGGTTGACACGACGAAGCGGACAAGCGGGCACCGGATATCGCCAATATCCGGATGAGTATCTCTACGAGACTCTCGGCCTCTATGCCTTACCGCTACGCCGCGCTGACCTGCCGAGCACGAAGGCCCAATGACGCAGGTGAAAGCTGGATGCGGGTGATCTGCACGTCCAGTTTGACGAGCGGCGACTGGAAACGGAGCTATGCCAGTTCGGATTGAGGGGGCGACGCGAAAGCGCCGCCGATAACCCACCGGAAGGCTAACGCCACCGCGCCAGTCGTCGACTCTACTGCTCGTGCCGGGCGGCAGGTGATGCACGGTGATGGCGAGGCCGAGTTCATCCGCCAGTTTCTGGAGTTCGATTTTCCACAATCGCACGCGTGAACCATTGCTGCCGCCGCCATCGGCGGTGATCGTGAGCGATGTCGCGTGCGGGTAACGCACGCTGCCCATCAACGACCACCAGCGCCTGATGGCATTGACCGCGAAGCTCGCCGTGTCATGGCCGACGCCGACGCTGACCCAGCCGGCGTTGTCGCCGATATCGTAAACGCCATAGGGCGCGGCGCGTCCAAGTTCTGGAATGAGGAAATCGTGCACACGCACTTGTTCAGGCGAACCTTTTGGAGCCCACTCGCGGCCGGCGTTCTTGAAATTGCCGACCAGCTCCTTTTTCTTGGTGTCGACGGAGATCGCTGGCTCACCCGCGTCGAGCGCCGCTTTCACGCGATCGTTGATATAGCGAAACTGCGCATCGCGATCTGGATTATGGGTTCCCTCGCGCGTCTTGCGGTTG
>NZ_JAIMBZ010000108.1:0-1857 GCF_025499445.1 Acidiphilium sp. AL | reverse complement strand
GACGATCGCCTCGGAGCAGATAGTCGCCGATGGCCGTCACGGTGCTCGGATGTAGCGGCAGTTCACGAGATTTGCCGAACTTTCCACTGCGGATTGTGAGCAGGCCATCGGTGGCATCGAAGTCATCGCGGTCGAGGCCGATTGCCTCGCCGACCCGCATTCCAGTTACCGCCAGCAACCCGATCAATGTCCGATAGGTCGCTCTACGGTGCGGCCCACGCAATGTCGCCGCTGCCGCCATCAAGGCGGAGATTTCTTTCGCTGAATAGAGGTACGGTGTCGCCCGGCATGTTCGGCCAGGCAGGATGTTCGTCGGCGGCACCTGGGTGGCGGGGTCGATCCCGTGGAGATGAATAGCAAAGCGGCGAACGTCGGAGAGCCGCCGGGACATCCAGCTTCGATCGGCACCTGCCGGCAACGTCGCCCAGGCGAGAGCCGTTTCCGTGGTCAGGTGTTCTTCGCCTCGCTCCTCAACGAAGGTAAGGAACTGGGCAAGGAGTTTCTCCGCCCGGGCAAGCCTGTAGCCGAGGATGCGCCGCACGGCCAAGTAGTCGTCGAGCGCTTGGCGTAGGGCGTTCATGGGGCGTCTCCCGGCCACGGGCGGGCGATCCGGCGCAAGGCGTCGCGATCGACCTTGGCGTAAATCGCCGTCGTCAGAGCACGGCGATGACGCAAGAGTTGTCCGATCTCCGGCAGTGACGCTCCGCCCCGTAGCATCTGCATCGCTACTGTATGGCGCAAACGGTGGGCGCGGATTTGCCCGAGATCCGCCCGTTGAGCGGCTTCGGCCACGACATTGCTCACACCGGCCGAGCTGAGATGGCGATGAGGCGCCTTGATCCTTACGAACACCGTCCGGCCCTGGGCACTCGCGGGACGACCGCGCTGCAAATACACTGCCAGGCTGTCGCCGACGTCCTGCGGCAATGGCAGGCGCTCCATACAATTCGCCTTGCCGCGCACAACCATCTCGCCGGCCCGCCAATCGATATCGTCAAACCGGAGCTTCGCCACTTCGCCCGACCGCATGCCGAGGCGGACCAACATGGTCAGGATAGCGAGGTCCCGGCAGCCGCGCCGAGTTCTACCGTCGCATGACGCGAGAAGGCGTCGGACCTGGTCGGAATCCAGCCCCTTCGGCAGCCCGACCAATCGCCGGCCGGCAACGGAAGGTACTGCCGAGACCAGGGATCGTTCGATGATGCCGTCGAGATGAAGGAACCCGAGCAAAGAGCGTAGCGCAGTGACCGTCAGCTTTGCGGCTCCCCGACTTTGACGCGGGCACCGGGCCACCACGAAGGAAGCGACGTCGGCCGCGGTCAGATGTCCGAGATCGAGGGCGACGCCGTCAACCGAAAGTCTGCGTTCAAGAAATGAGCGCACCATACCAACATAACAGCGGGCGGTCACAGGCGCCAAAGAACGCTCGACGGTCAGAAAACGCCAGTATCGACAAAGTATCATCTCCACTGGGCCGTCGTGTTCCTCCGCCTCTGGCGGCACGATCTCCAGCCTCCGCAAATAATCAAGGATGGGGCGTACCGATTTGGTTGAGACGTATCTGGTATGACCGGCATCTCGGCGGCAGCACAGAAAGCGGTCCACTTCGACAGCCTTCAAATCGCTGGCGACCATGCCCTGGTGCAGCAGCCAATTGCTCAGATCGGCCAACACCTTCAATTGCATGCGAACGGAAGCTGGTGCGTATCCCTGCCGCGCTAGTTCGTTCGCGTAGACGATGGAAAACGCCCCAAGCGGTCCTGAATCCAGGACTTCTGTTTGATCAATCGACATAACTCACTCCCCTTTCTTGAAAAGAGAGGGGAGTCTGAACTGATCCTCAGGCCGGCGTTATTA
>NZ_JAIMBZ010000107.1:0-1942 GCF_025499445.1 Acidiphilium sp. AL | reverse complement strand
CGACGAAGATCGGATCGGTATTGATGGACGGAGCTGGGGCAGCGACTTCCTTCTCGGCAAACATGTTGAATCCTTCCAGAGATGAACCCCCCGCGTAGCCCGGTATGGCCGCGCTGCGCTCATCCCCATAGGATCTCTCCGATTGTGCGGCAGGTCTGTAGGCCGGGTAAGGCAAACACTTCTCGTCGATGGTGCAATACGGCCCGTATTCCGCCGCAGCGGTGACAACGACGCAATTGATCGGCCGCCGATGACCAGAACGTCAGCTCAGGCCCGACATGCGAGGCGGCCTGCACCTGCAAAACTAAGGCGCAGCAAAGAACTAACTCCGGTACGGGTTGTTACGGGCTGCGGCGACCTGGAGGCGTGCCTCTGTCCCAAGTGGTCGATAACTGATCATGCGCACGTGTGCCCAGCCCAACGCCGCGTTAATGTACCTAGCGAACAGCGATGGACGAGGCCGTATGAAAACTATCCTGCTTACCCATCTTGATCAGCCACTTTCAGAGCGGTACAAAACAGAGACATGATGCTGTGAGCGGAGGAAATCGATGGCTCGGAATGCGGTGCAGTTTCAGCGAGGGCTGAGCGAGGCTGAATTTGATCGATTGTACGGTACGGAGGAGCAATGCCGTGCCATGGTGATCGCGGCCCGGTGGCGCGATGGTTTTTCCTGCCCGGTTTGTGGTGGACGGTCTCATAGCGAGGTGAAGACGCGGGGCCTGTTTCAATGCACGAAATGCCGCCGGCAGACCTCGCCGATCGCGGGGACGATTTTCGCCGCGACCAAATTGCCACTGCGGACGTGGTTTCGGGCCATATACCATCTGACCCAGAACAAGCAGGGAATATCGAGCATCGAACTCGGCCGGCGTCTCGGGGTGCGGCAGACCACAGCGTGGATGCTCAAGCACAAGCTCCAGCAGGTGATGCTGGAGCGCGATGCGCGCAAGCGCCTGACTGGACGGGTCGAGATTGACGATGCCTATCTCGGGGGCGAACGCTCCGGCGGCAAGCGTGGGCGAGGCGCGCCCGGAAAGACCCCGTTCGTCGCGGCGGTCGAGACCACGGCTGAAGGAAAGCCGGTTCGGCTGAAGCTGCGTAGGGTGGCTGGGTTCACCGGCCAGGCGATTTCGCGCTTTACCCTGCGCAGCCTTGATCCGTCTTGCGCCGTGGTCAGTGACGGGCTCGCCTGTTTCAGTCACGTCTCCGATGCCGGGTGTGAGCATCAGGCAATCCGTACCGGGAGTGGCCCCGCCTCCGCTCGAAACCCAACGTTCAAATGGGTCAACACCGCTCTCGGGAACATCAAATCCGCGATTGTCGGCACGTATCGCGCCATCAGCAGCAAGCATGTGCCGCGATATCTCGCTGAGTTCGAGTATCGGTTCAATCGCCGATATGACCTCGCCAGCATGATCCCGCGCCTCGGCTGGGCCGCCGCCCAGACTCCTCCAATGCCGTATCGCCTCCTAAAATTGGCTGAAGTTCATGGGTAAACAATAAAACTATTGATCGGCTCGGTTACCAAGCCTCGAATTCGCGGGGACACGAACTATAATTCAGGCTGCGACCATTAGCCTCCCCAACCTCATCGCGATGTTCGGAGCTTGGTTGAACTGTGCAATCTGCCGTTCAGTCGCTGCTTTCGTTTTCTGGTTGAACGAGCTCGACATGGCTGACTCCAAGCGCTTGCGCGAGTTCAAACAGCGTAATTATTGTTGGATTGCGACGACCGCGCTCGAGGCTACTCAGGTACTGTTGGCTGAACCCCGAACGAGCTTCAATTTCTTCCTGCGTCAAGCCCTTCGACCGACGCAGGCGGGCGAAATTCCGGCCAACCAGCTTACGCATATCCATGCGCAACGGGTTGCCTGTTTACACACTCTAAGTTTATCAACTATAATGTGTAATCGGCCAGTACGGCGGTTTTAGCCGGGTC
>NZ_JAIMBZ010000106.1:0-1990 GCF_025499445.1 Acidiphilium sp. AL | reverse complement strand
TCAGGCTCTCTTGACTATGCTGTATCGCTCGACGGATCGCCGCTGTCGTCGTGGCGCGACCATGAAGAACCTGGACCATAGTGCCTCCTTCCATTTATTGGAAAATATCGCACCATTAAAGTCCGGGATCAAACACCTAATTCACGGACGACTACCTATTCCTCCCAATTGGTTCTCGGTCCAGAGAACACCTGTGGCACGAGAAGGCCCGCAAGCGACCAACTTGGCCGTAGGACATGGACTGGAGTATGGGTCATGACCAACGCGCTGCCACAGTGGTTCCGCGTTCCGCCCATTGAAACACCGCTCCAACACGCATCTGATATATGCAACATGCATCATGAGGCCCACTTGCCACTACCATCTGTCTCGAAACCAGAGCTCATGCCGACCGGCGACGATACGCGCTTCCGGTCTTTCATTCACGACTTTCTGGCATTCAGCGCTCGGGTACAGCAGTGTCGGACCCGGTTCGGCGAACTACTGGGCATCTCTGGGGTTGCTTACACTATCCTGATTACGATAGCACACCTCGAGCATGAAGACGGTCTCGGCGTGGGCGTAGGTGTGAGCCGAGTTGCCGATCATCTACATCTTTCGGGCGCTTTCGTAACAATCGAGGTGTCGAAGCTAGTGAAGAGCAGGTTCGTGCGCAAGCGTGTCAACGTCACCGATCGTCGTCGTGTATTGCTGACTATAACGAACAAGGGCCGAGAACATCTCGACGGCCTTTCATCTATCCTTAGCACGGTGAATGATGCGCTTTTCGAATGCCTGAGCGCGAGCGAGTTCCTCGAACTCTCTTCCATGATGACCCGTCTCGTCCCATGTGGCGACAAAGCGCTTGAACTTCTGGCGTACCTCTCGAAGTGAGGCCACTGGCTGTCGCCACCACCACCATGCCCAGAAAGGGCTTCTTTCTTACCCATGTTGATCAGCCGTTTTTCTTGATGTACAAAACAGGAACATTCAGGCGTGAGCGGAGGGTTTCGATGGCGCGCAATGCGGTGCAGTTGCAGAAGGGGCTGAGCGAGGCCGAATTCGATCGGTTGTACGGCACTGAGGAGCAATGCCGGGCCGTGGTGATCAAGCTGCGCTGGCGGGAGGGGTTTTCCTGCCCGGTCTGCGGCGGGACATCGTACAGCGAGATCAAGACGCGCGACTTGTTCCAATGCAGCACCTGCCGTCGCCAGACCTCGCCGATTGCGGGGACGATTTTTGCTTCGACCAAGCTGCCGCTGCGCACGTGGTTTCGTGCGATGTACCATCTGACGCAGAGCAAACAGGGGATATCCTCGATCGAACTGGGCCGGCGCCTCGGTGTCCGCCAGACCACGGCGTGGATGCTCAAGCACAAGCTCCAGCAGGCGATGATGGAGCGCGACGGGCGCAAACGTCTGAAGGGACGGGTTGAAATCGACGACGCGGTCCTGGGCGGTGAGCGTTCGGGCGGCAAGCGTGGACGCGGCGCACCGGGGAAGACGCCGTTTGTCGCCGCGGTCGAGACCACGGATGACGGCAAACCGGCTCAATTGAAACTACGCCGCGTGGCAGGGTTCACCGGCCAGGCGATTTCGCGATTTGCGATGAACAGCCTCGATCCGTCCTGCACCGTGGTCAGCGATGGGCTTGCCTGTTTTCATCGCGTGACCGATGCCGGATGCCAGCATCAGGCGATCCTGACCGGCAGCGGCCCTGCGGCGGTCCGCAACCCGGTTTTCAAATGGGTCAATACCGCCCTCGGCAATATCAAATCCGCAATCACCGGCACGTACCGGGCGATCAGCACCAAGCACGTGCCGCGATACCTCGCCAAATTCGAGTACCGCTTCAACCGCCGATATGACCTCGCCAGCCTCATGTCTCCCCTCATTTTGAGGCCGCAGGCGCCATTTAGCCGAAGAATCGATTGAGGCCTGTCGGCATTCCGGAAGGAATCCTGGCGGCCCGGTTCCGATTCCGATTGTTGCGCGCCGCCGAAATCTCTTGC
>NZ_JAIMBZ010000105.1:0-2034 GCF_025499445.1 Acidiphilium sp. AL | reverse complement strand
TCGGCACGTATCGCGCCATCAGCAGCAAGCATGTGCCGCGATATCTCGCTGAGTTCGAGTATCGGTTCAATCGCCGATATGACCTCGCCAGCATGATCCCGCGCCTCGGCTGGGCCGCCGCCCAGACTCCTCCAATGCCGTATCGCCTCCTAAAATTGGCTGAAGTTCATGGGTAAACAATATAGGATATTTTCGGTCATTTCGCCTCGACGGCAGCACTGAGGTCCTCAAGATTCCGCCCCTTGGTCTCAGGCGCGAGAACGAGGCATATGACAAATCCGAGGAGTGCCGCGGCGACGAACAACCACAGTGCGCTCTGCAGCCCCCATGCCTGGACGACGCCGGGAAACACCAGAATCGACAGGATCGCGCCGACCCGGCTCACCGCCGTGCCGAACCCCGTCGCCCCCGCGCGCACGCCAGTCGGAAACACCTCGGTCGGATAGACGAAGTCAAGCACGCCCGGCCCCATGTTGGCGAACAACGTCGCAAGGCCAAACAGCACTACCAGGGCCACGAGCACCGGATGTGGCACCAGGGCGAGCACCACGAGCATCACGGTCAGACCGCCGAACGCGAAGATAATCAGCGGCCGGCGCCCCCAGCGGTCGACGAGCGAAACGCCAATCAGTGCACCGATCAGCCCGAGCAGTGCCACGACCGCCGAACCCAGATAGGCGGCCGCGCTCGAACCCAGGCTGAAGGATTTCAGGATCGTCGGCGTATAGATCGAGATGCCGTAGAAGGCGACGTCGTAGCAGAACCAGAATCCGGAAACAAAAATCGTCAGGCGCAGTAGGGGGCCGGTAAACATCGCCATCCATGGCATCGTAGCTGCGGTCGATGCCATCACGCGGGTTCCTGCAGCAGCGCCAAGTTTGACCAACACGCCCGAGGCCTCGTCCACCCGCCCCCGCGCTGCCAGCCAGCGCGGCGATTCCGGAATCGCAGCACGCAATATGATGACGACGACCGCAATCAGCGCGCCGACCACCATCATCCACCGCCAGGCGTCCGGGCCGAGCGGCAGCAGCAGATATCCCGCGACATAGGCGCACAAAGCGCCGAAGAACCAAGTCGCACCCAGCGAGGCGACAAACCCACCGCGCCGCTTTGCCGGCACGAACTCCGCCAGCAGCGTCGACGAAATCGGGTAGTCCGCGCCGATCCCGACACCAAGCAGGAACCGGAAAATCAGCAGTTCCCACACATTCTGCGAAATCGCGGTCAATGCCGCGAAGACGACGAAGAAGACCAGATCGAATAGGTACATCGCCTTCCGCCCGAACCGGTCCGTTAGATGCCCGAACAGCAGCGACCCCACCAGCATGCCGACGACCGCAGCCGCCGCCACCACCCCGGACAGTGCCGGCGGAATATGCCACATCTTGACCAGCAAGGGCAGAGCAACGGCGATCACCGTCAGGTCGAATCCGTCGAGGAACATCCCCGCCGCTGAGAGGAGCGTCAGTCTTCGATGAAACGACCGCAAGTCCGCTGATTCCAGGATTTCATAGCCCATCGTCCATCCCCCTTGTTCCAGTTTCGGTATAGAGCCCTCGAACATCCCGCAAAGCCTGGGAACACCTCAAAACTGTGAATAGATCATGACGATTCGAAAGTGAGTGCAACGGGTCGTCCCGGCTACGCGCCTGCGGAGACGTGCGCTCGGGTCGAGCGATGGATCGACCTGGTCTCGAAGCATTGTTCGGATATGCTCGAACGGGAGATACTCTCGCCGTCGTGCGCCTCGACCGGCTTGGCCGCTCGCTCACCGAATTACTCGCGACGATCGTGATGTTGAAGGACCGTGGGATCGCGCTGCTCAGCCTCGAAGAGAAGATCGATACCACGGCGGCCGCCGGAGAACTGGTGTTCCACGTTTTCGGGGCGATAGCTCATGTCTCCCCTCATTTTGAGGCCGCAGGCGCCATTTAGCCGAAGAATCGATTGAGGCCTGTCGGCATTCCGGAAGGAATCCTGGCGGCCCGGTTCCGATTCCGATTGTTGCGCGCCGCCGAAATCTCTTGCCAA
>NZ_JAIMBZ010000104.1:0-2060 GCF_025499445.1 Acidiphilium sp. AL | reverse complement strand
CGTCGCATAACGCCAGAGCGCAACGAGGAGCTTGCGTGCGAGCGCCACGATCATGACCCGCCGGACTCGACCGGCCGCGCCGTTCGTCCGCTCGTTGAACCACTGGGACAGCCTGCTTTGCGGCTGATGATGAAGCCAGCGCCAGGCGATCTGCAGCATGTGCGAGCGGAAGATGGCGGGACCGGTCTTTGCAATTCCCTGGTCCCGGCTGACTGTTCCGCTCGCCCAGGGCATCGGCGCCAGTCCGCTCCATGCGGCAAGCTCACGTCGGTTGTTGAACTTGCGCCAGAAGGCCTCGCGCACGAGCACCGATGCGTCGTTCGGGCCGACGCCTTTGATCCGGGCGAGCGACGCGATCATCGCAGCATCGGCATCGGCCGAGCCCTGATCGCGGTGCGGGGTCTCGATCGTCTTCCCGAGAGCGATGGCGTCGCGCTCCGCACTCACGTCCTTCAGCTGCTCGAGGACAACACGAAGGCGGCCGATCTCGCGTCGCATCTCGTCTTTCAGCCGCGGTCCGAGCGAGCGACCATCACCGGTGACAAGTTCGTCGAGCTGCCGCTCAGCGCCGCTGGCGCGCGGGTCGAAGCCGACGATCCCTTGTGTCAGCAGGAGTCCCCGAATGCGGTTGGTATGCGCGGTGCAGTCGTAAACCAAGCTCTGTCGTTCCCGTACGAGCCGACGGTGGTCCTCCTGCTCCACACTAGGAACGTTGACGGCGCTGAGCACCTGGTCCTCGCCCCTGTTGTAGGCCATCAGCGCACGGATCATCGCCTTCGCGTCGATCCGATCCGTCTTCGCGCGCTTGGCGCGTCGGTTGACCAGCAGGCTGGAAGGGTCGATCACCAAGACACGGAGCCCGGCGGCGGCGAGCCGGCGGTAAAGCCAGAAGCCTTCGTACCCGGCTTCGTAACAGCACAGGACCGGCACGTCCGCGATGCCGACGACGTCAGCGGCACGAGATCGAAGCCGCTCGACGAGAGCCAGCAAGGCGGCCGCGTCGCCCCATTCGACGGTATGAATGCCCACCTTGCTCGACGTGGGAATGTGAGTACCCACGACCCACTTCGACCGGCTCATCTCGATCGCGACGAAGATCGGATCGGTATTGATGGACGGAGCTGGGGCAGCGACTTCCTTCTCGGCAAACATGTTGAATCCTTCCAGAGGTGAACCCCCCGCGTAGCCCGGTATGGCCGCACTGCGCTCATCCCCATAGGATCTCTGAATGACAGCAGGTCTATCATCGGCGCGCGATTTTCCGAGTGAGCCGTCGGATATGAGCGAGGAATACCCATGCGGCTGCGCTCTGGATGGTTGCCTCGAAATCCTTGGCGAGACGGCGGCATCGGCCGAGCCATGCCAGGGTTCGTTCAACGACCCAGCGCCGAGGCAAGAGCACAAAGCCCTTGGTAGCATCTGATCGTTTGACGATCTGGAGCGTCCAGGTTCCAATCGTTTCAAGGTGCTCTTTCAGTTTCGGGCCGGCATAGCCACCATCAGCGAAGAGATGGCGCAGCCACGGATAGAGCGAGCGGATGGTCTTGATCACCCGCACGGCGCCATCGCGATCCTGGATATCGGCGGCATGAATATCGAGCCCGACTAGATGGCCGAGCGTATCGGTGATGATGTGACGCTTGCGACCGTTGATCTTCTTGCCGGCATCGAACCCGCGCGGCCCGCCGGCCTCGGTGGTTTTGACCGACTGGCTATCGATCACGCCGGCGGTCGGGGTGGGTTCGCGGCCGGCCTGTTCGCGCGCCATCATGACCAGCGCGTGGTTGATCCGCTCAAGCGTACCATCGCGCGAGAAGCGATAAAAATAGCTCTGGATCGTGGTGAACGGCGCGAATTCCCGTGGAATTTGCCGCCATTGGCAGCCGGTAGTCAGCATGAACAGGATTGCGTTCATGATCATGCGCTTGCCAGGCTCGGGCTTATCGCCTTGCGGCAGCCCCGTGTCCGGCACGGCCGTATCGTCGGCCTCGGCCCTTTCTTCCGCCGCGGCCTGCTCGGCTTCGTTGAAGATGCGGTCCCTGACCTTTTCGCTGCGCGGG
>NZ_JAIMBZ010000103.1:0-2070 GCF_025499445.1 Acidiphilium sp. AL | reverse complement strand
CATGCTATACGAACTCATCCCCACCATGCCGGAGCCTCGCCTGCTGCCACTGGTCCAGAAATTCGCCGATATGCTCGCCGACCTGCCCGTCTTCGCCGAGACTTTCGGGGCAGTGTGAAAATGAGGGGAGTCTTGAGGCGCCCAGCAGCAAATCAAGTTGGTTGTGTGTCCCCGCAACCACCTTCACCGAACTTCGGAATAATTCAGAACCAGCCGCCCCAATACCGGCGGCTTTCGGCGCTTTTGCCCCCGAATTGCCGTCGGCACTGAGGGCCAGTTCAACCATCGCCGCAATCGCCCCCGTCAGAACAATCTCCGGCAACGCCGATGGCGCTGCCCGGCGTCGGCCGCGACCAGAAGGCGCAACATCAGCCCCGGTCGCCGCGTCAAGCTTTTGCTCCGTATCAGCCAAATTTTGTGTTCCGCCTGAAGCCGTCGCCACTGGCCTGGATTGGCCAACGTCGATCCGCTCGATCAGGGCACGCACTGCTTCCAGCGCGGCCCGGCCACCATCGGAGGCGGCCAGCGCGGTCTGTAACTGTTCGACCTTCTCGCGATAGAGACCGGCCAGATTGGGGTGCAGCCGTGGTGCCGCGGCGACCGGATTTTGCAACTGGCGGGTCAGTTCGGCCTTGCGGTGCTCCAGATCGTCGAGTTTCTGTTGCAGCCCCGGCGCACGGAGTCCGTCGCAGATCGCCTCGATCACCTGGTCGAGCTTGCGGGTCACGGTCTCAAGCTCGCGCCTGCGCGCCGCATTGTCGGCTTCGATCGTCCCCTGCAGTCGGTTCCATTCCGTGGTAAAATCCGCGACGAACTGCTCGACATGCTCCGGGCGCATCAGTTGCCGCCGCAGCGCGTCCAGAATCAGCCGATCGAGATCATCCCGCCGTAGACTCTGGCGGTTGTCGCAGATGCCCTGCCGGCGTGCGGCTGTGCAGGCGAGATAGTCCCGGCCGACCGCACCGAACATGCCGCCGCATTCGGCGCAGTAGACCTTGCCGGTGAGAATATGCCGGGCGCGCCGGCGCTCGTGGAATTTTGGGTGATCCGAGGCGTCGGCGCCCGAGGCGTCGCGACTGCCGGCCAGACGCGCCTGCACCATATCCCACAGAGCCTGATCGACGATCCGCAAATGGGGCACAGTCTCGACCACCCACTCGGCGCGCGGGTTCATCCGGCTGACCCGCCTGCCGGTTGCCGGATCCTTGATGAAGCGCATCCGGTTCCAGATCAGCCGTCCGATGTAGAGTTCGTTGCGCAGGATGCCGGTGCCGCGCAGCGCGTGACCGCGAATCGTCGTGTCACCCCAGGGGCGCCCGCCGGGGCCGGAAATCTTCTCCGCATTGAGGAGCTTGGCGATCGCGATCGGGCTGGTGCCTTCGGCGGTCATCGCAAAGATCCGCCGCACCACGGCGGCTTCGGCCGCGTCGATCGCGCGCTCGCCACGAACCGGTTCGCCATGGGCGTCGATCTTCCGGACGATGGCGTAGCCAAAGCTCTTTCCGCCCGCCGCCTTGCCGGCCTCGATCCGGCCGCGCAGGCCGCGATGGGTCTTTTGTGCCAGGTCTTTCAGAAACAGCGCGTTCATCGTGCCTTTCAGCCCGATATGCATCTCGCCGATCTCACCCTCGGCAAGGGTGACAATCGTCACTCCGGCAAACCGCAGCCGTTTGAACAGACCGGCAATATCCTCCTGGTCACGTGACAGCCGGTCCATCGCTTCGGCCAGAACCACGTCGAACCGGTGCCGCCCGGCATCTTCCATCAGCGCCTGGATTCCCGGCCGGAGCAGAGATGCCCCCGAGGTGGCACGGTCAGAGTAGCTGTCCGCCACAGCCCAACCCTCGCGCTCCGCGCGCATCCGGCAGACCCGCAACTGATCCTCGACCGAAGCATCGCGCTGGAGGTCGGTCGAATAGCGGGCATACAGGGTGAACCGCGCCGGGAATCCTGGAGGCCATTTTGTTTGACTCAGGCGACCATAGCCAGCTCGTTCAGTTGTTCATAGTAGCGCGCCTCGGCCTCGGCGGGTGGGATGTTGCCGATCGGCTCGAGGAGACGCCGGTGGTT
>NZ_JAIMBZ010000102.1:0-2089 GCF_025499445.1 Acidiphilium sp. AL | reverse complement strand
CGGCCTTCAACCTCCTCGAGTTCAACCTCCTCGAGATCGAACCCATGCGTGTCCAGTAGACGTCAAAAGCAGATCAAAAAATCCGCCAATAAATCCAGGGGATTCTCGTTCAGACCAATGAAAACTTCGGTCTAGGCTTCATTTAACTTGTTGAAATCCTTGACGTTCACTCATGACTGGCCGCCGGGTAAAAGTATCGGCGTCCTGGTGGTGAGAACTTTCTTTTCAGCTCAACCGATCAACATTTCTGCGGAGGGGGTTAGCCGAGTTCGTATTCGACCTCGGCGGTGTAGGCGGGGTGGTCGTCGCCGAGATGCGAGCTGAACAGGGTGATGTGGCGGGCCTCGATCGGCGGCGAGCGGTAGAGATTGCGGCTCTGGACGAATTCGGCGAGGCGCGGGCCGACCGGCAGGTCCATCCGGGCCAGGGTGACGTGCGGGGTGTAGCGGCGGCGCTCGGCCGGCACGCCGACCCGGCGCAGGGCTGTTTCGATTTTCGTCTGAAGGTGGAACAGCGCCTGGTTGCGCTCGACGCCGATCCACAGCGTGTTGGCGCGCCCGGCTTTCTCGAACCAGCCGGCGCCGGTCAGCACCAGGGGAAAGCCGCGCACGCGGATCGCGGCGAGCGCATGATCGATCTCCTCGGCCTCCAGCCGCTGGGCCTCGCCGATGAAGCGGAGCGTGAGGTGCATGTTCCGCGCCGGCACCCAGCGCGCACCGGGCAGGTTGATCGCGAAGCCCGCCAGGGTCTGCTTGATCTCCCAGGGCAGGTCGAGGGCGACGAACAGACGCATGGCTTTGCCCTCCTTTGCCTAGAGCAATATGGCTTTGCTGGAATCGCGGAGCGATCCAGAAAAGTCATGAAATTGCTCGCCAAACGATGAGTATCGTGCCGAGCGGGGCGCGGATGGTCAAGCGGGGTGGTGAGGGCGGGTTGGTGGGGGTATCTTGTGCTGGGATCGGCGATCATACAGAGATTGTGCGCTGGGTTATATTTAGCGCTCAAGTCGTCAAAAAGACGACGTAGCAAGCTGTAGCCAGTGCATCACGTTTGTCCACGCTGCGACGATAATTGCGTGAATATGCGGCTCCATCACAACCGCAGCTATCCCAAGAACTCTGCCACCAGTCTTGGCCACTTCATCAAACATAATGTCGAGCTTGTGCCCTACCCATTTGGCTGCGACCGCTAATTGGCTCCAGAGTTGACGGATTAGCCGCTTTGCGACCGGTATTTGCGGCTTTTGCTTCGTATTTACTCACCCCGCTGTGACGTAGTGGGCTTCGTGGCATGAAGTTTGTGCTTGACACGGTCACGGCGGATTCGATTTACCATATCCGTGACTCGCGAAACCCTTCTTGGGCTTTCCAAGGATGATCTGGTCGACCTGGTGTTGGCGCAACAGGCGCAGGTTGCCGCCCAGGCCGCCCAGATAGCGGCGCAAGTTGGCCAGATCGAGGCCCTCATGGCGCAGGTCGCGACGTTATCGGCACGGGTAATTGAGTTGGAGGCCAAACTCAATGCGCCCCCCAAGACGCCTGACAATTCCAGCCTGCCCCCTTCGAAGGGCCAGAAGCCGAACCTGCCGCAAGGGCGCAAAAAACGCCGCCATAGCCATCCTGGTGTCGCGCGCGCGCTGGCCGAAAACCCCGACCGCGTCATCGAAGCGCGGCTGACAGCCTGTCCGAACTGCGACCATGCCCTCGATGCGGCGGATCAGTCCGAGATCCACGCCTACGACCATATCGACCTGCCGCCGATCAAGCCGATTGTCACCAGGATCAACCGCCATCATGGCGTCTGTCCCTGCTGTCGCAAGCATATCGGCGCACCACCCCCTGAAGGTTTTGTCCCAGGGTCGCCGTTTGGGCCAGGGCTTTGTGCCCTGATCATCCATCTGCACATCACGCAGGCGATCAGCTTCGAGCGTCTTGCTCTCCTGATGGCGGACTCAAGACTCCCCTCATTTTCACACTGCCCCGAAAGTCTCGGCGAAGACGGGCAGGTCGGCGAGCATATCGGCGAATTTCTGGACCAGTGGCAGCAGGCGAGGCTCCGGCATGGTGGGGATGAGTTCGTATAGCATGCA
>NZ_JAIMBZ010000101.1:0-2102 GCF_025499445.1 Acidiphilium sp. AL | reverse complement strand
TTGCCGTCAAGCGCGACCAGACCAAAGTGAAGGCGCGCGATTTCGGGTGAGTCTTTGAGTCCTATTGCTGATGATTCCGGGCTCGGTGGCCGATCACATGGTCACATTTTCTCACGACCAGATGCTGAGGCTCACTGCAGCAAACCACCGGAGTTGATCTATAGCTGCCTCTTAACAGGCCGGTTGGCAGTAGCCGAAGTTGGCCGGGAGGGGTCCGGCAGGTTCAGGGCGGCGGCGGTGAGATAGCTGCTGTTCACCTGGGCTGGCATGCGGCCGACTAGTGTCGACCCCAGGTCAGTCACTCAAGGAGCTGTGGTTGTGTCTGTAAGCGGACGGTGCTCGTGTGAACGGGCGACGGCTCAGCGCCCCGATCTGCGAATCTGGTGACTCCGCCGCCTACCCAGAATCGGCCAAATGCTATTATAGAAGGGGGTTGACTGATGTCGTGAATGATCGTGATGGCGGGATGCGTCCAAAGCGTCTTTTTCCAGTGCTTCTCTGGCTCGACCGCACTCATCAGAGTATCGCTCCAGCTCCCCGTCCATCTTGCGAGATATAACATGAAGTCGATTGTGTGTATAAATCATGAAATTCCCACGGTCCATGATCAAATCGATTATCTTTCAAGCGAGTCTCTACGAGACTACGACATCGCAATATTTGACCCTGCGTTTCCTAACCTAAGCCGGATCGAGTTCAGCGGTGGCGGATCATGCTTGGCGATAGAGGCGACTGAAGCACTAACTAAGGCACTCGCTCACTGGTCGGCCGAGCTGCGAGGCGCGCTCCAGTCAGGGAAAACAGCATTCATATTGCTTAATGAATTTGAGCAAGACTCGGCCGCGACTGGAAGTTCTATGAAGTCGCGGAACCAACGAACATACAATACCAAGTATATCGAGAACTATAGCGCTATTCCAGTTAGAATTGACGCTAAAAATGCTAAGGGGCGGAAGGTCAATGTCAAAGACGGACGTTTTCGCAACCTATACGACATAATCGCGCAAATAACAGAGTATCGCGTGATTCTTACTGCTACTAACGACATGGAGGTAATATTTTCTGCGAAAGACGGGGCGGCAGTAGGGTCTATCATAAGACCCGAAGGGCTGCCGGGATCACTAGTTTTGCTGCCCTATTTCAGCTTCGACACTGAGACATTTACCGAGGATGAGGACGGCAGGCTCGTTTGGACCGACCAGGCGATCCAGACCTCGCACGCCCTGATCGGTCAAATTCTTGCAATTGATAAGACGATAAGGGGCGCTGCGGGACTCACTCCGCCGCCCAATTGGATTGTTAACGCGAGATCGCCTGCGCTTGGAGCGGCGATCGACGTCGCGATCGCTGATATTGATGCGCAGATCGAGGATTTGAATAATGAGCGAAGCGAGCGCGAGCAAGCCAAGTCCGATTTGGCTGGATATACCCATCTCCTCTACGAGACGGGAAAACCGCTAGAGCGCGCCATCACGAAGACCTTGCAGCTTTTAGGATACGAGGTCGACACGCTCCGGATCGGAGATCTCGAGATTGACCATGTCATTGTTGGCCCGAGCGGCAAGCGTATGATTGGTGAAGCGGAAGGGAAGGATACGTCTGCGATCGACATCGGCAAATTCCGCCAGCTTGCGTCGAACATACAGGAGGACTTCGCGCGGGAAAAGGTCGACGCTCCCGCGAAAGGGCTGCTTTTTGGCAACGGGTATCGCCTGATGCCGCCAGAAAATCGGGGCGAGCAGTTCACCCGGAAGAGCCTCACCAACGCTCTGCTCCATGGCACCGCGCTGATCCGAACGGCCGACCTTTACCCCGTCGCGGTGCATCTACTTGATCATCCCGAAGATGACGATTTCAGGACGGCCTGCCGAGCAGCGATCGAGGACACCGCCGGTGCCATAGTGAGCTTTCCCAACCCCGCCTGACCGAACGCGCGTAATTGTATTCGATTTCCTACACGCCGTTAGTCTTACTGTGTCACAAAATTCTTGCAGCGATTCGTTGACGCGTGTGAGTGGGTAGAGATTCTGACTCGTGGAGGCGGGTGGTGGGTCTCGAATCGAACACGCAAGGCAGCGAATCACGTCTGGCCGCCTATGTCG
>NZ_JAIMBZ010000100.1:0-2160 GCF_025499445.1 Acidiphilium sp. AL | reverse complement strand
TGGCAAGAGATTTCGGCGGCGCGCAACAATCGGAATCGGAACCGGGCCGCCAGGATTCCTTCCGGAATGCCGACAGGCCTCAATCGATTCTTCGGCTAAATGGCGCCTGCGGCCTCAAAATGAGGGGAGACATGAGATTGTGGGCAGATGTCGATGCGTCGATCACTTCGCTTGCTCGATGCCAGTGACGTCCAAGGCAGACCTGTGAAGCGGTCGGCGTCCTCATCGCCGCGCGCTGTGGCCAAGCCCAGGAAGGTCCCCTGGATGCCTCATTGAAATAATTTGATTTTCTCGCTATTCATGCGCCAGCGCTTTTAAAAATCCGCCAATGTGGCGACCACACGGAAAACACGGTCGTCCAGGGAGAGAAAAACAGGCGCGGTTCAATGTGAACGTCTGTAAATCCAGGAGGAAATATGAAACGCTTAGAGTCTTCTGTGGTTGCCGCCCGTGATGCAAGAAGTTTCGAAGCCGATGCCCATGTGATCGAGTGCGGTCTTCTGTCAGGCCTGTAAATGCGGCATTTACAGAAGCCGCTGGCCGGTATGGTGATCTGCGGATCAGGTCCAAATCTGACTCTCGAGCTGCAATGCTCACGACTCTAAACTGGTTTTCCTGATCCAGATCTGTTCGATCATTTTGCCCATTCGGGTCGTCGCCTTCTCACACCCCCTTTATCCGGCGTCAGGCAGTTTCTGCGGCATTGCGATCATGCCGCCACAGCCTGCGCCGGAACTCGATAATCCTCATTTTTCGTCATCAAGGCCCAGATCGTCCGCGCCATCTTGTTGGCCAGTGCGATCGCCACGAGCATCCTCGGCTTTCGCGCGACCATACGCGCCAGCCATGAAGCTTCCGGGATCGATTTCCGACCCAGCCAATTCAGCCGCGACATCGCGCCAATAATCAGCAGCCTCCGGATGTCGGACTGCCCAGCCTTGGCTACGGGATTCACACATTTCATAAAATGTATGTAAATCAACGGATTGTAACCGATATTCCGATTTGATCCCGTTATGTGTTCTCTATTATGAGCACTTCAGATCATGTACTTTAATCTGGCTTCGGCGAAATTTTTTCGGGTTGATTCTTTGCCGCAAAGAGATGTGTGCATACCGTAGCCAGCCTTGGAGATTCGCCCGAGCCGTTCCTTGCCGCCGGAGGAGAATTGGCGTGGGACGAGGCCGAGCCACGCGGCAAAATCGCGCCCACACCGGAAGTTCTCCATCGGCGGGGCAAAGGCTTCGACGGCCAACGCGGTCAATGGACCAACGCCAGGGATTGTTTGCAACCGCCGTGCCGTATCAGCTTCAGCCGCCAGCGTCTTGATCTTCGCAGTTCGTGCATTGATGCGCGTCGTCTGCTCGGCAATCTGGTCCAGCAACTCCCGGCACTCCTCGCGCATCAAATCGGGTAAATCGCTGCTGTGCGTATCCAGGATTTCTGCAATCCGTTTGATCTGATGAATCCCCTGCGGAACGGCGTGGCCATATTCATAGAGGCAGGCCCTGAGTGCGTTGACCAGTTCGGTGCGTTGGTGGACGAGGCGTTCTCGGGCGCGAAACAAAATCGCCCGGCTTTGCTGCTCTGCCGACTTCGGTTCAACGAAGCGCATTTCAGGCCGTTGCGCCGCAACCACAACCGCCTCGGCGTCCGCAGCATCGTTCTTCTGGCGCTTCACAAACGGCTTCACATACTGTGCCGCAATCAGCTTTACCTCATGGCCAAGCCGGATCATCTCGCGCGCCCAATAATGCGCGCTTCCGCACGCCTCCATCACCACCACCGCGGGCGGCTGATCGGCCATGAACTTGAGAAAACTCTGCCGTGACAGCTTCTTGCGGAACTTTGGTTGTCCGGTCATCGACGCGGCGTGCAACTGGAAAACATTCTTTGCCAGGTCTACCCCGACCATCGTATCTTTCGTCACGGTTGCCGTCCTTTCCGCTCAGTGGCTGTAGACACCACTATCTTGGCACATCGCGATGCCGTCTGGGGAGGGCGGCAACCACCCCATCTGACTTTTATGGGGTGGGTCAAGAACCGCGTTTCCGGGGAAGGACGACGGCTGAACGGCCCCCGCCTGTATCCAAGGCGCGCACGATCGGCGCCGGCGAAGCCGGCGTGATGGCGTTGGCAACCGACCGGGGCAGAGCGTCC
>NZ_JAIMBZ010000010.1:0-88716 GCF_025499445.1 Acidiphilium sp. AL | reverse complement strand
GCGGTCGAAGCGTGGCTCGGTAGTCTGCCGGGTCACGCCTATGCCAATATCCGCCAGCCGATTGTTCATACGCTGAATCTCGCGCATCTGGTGCCGCTCTCCTCGGTCTGGGCGGGACCCGAGCGCAACGACCATCTCGACGGCCCACCGCTCTTCCATGCCGAGACCAGCGGTTCTGCGCCATTCCGGTTCTCCAGCCATGTCGGCGATGTCGGCCATATGCTGATCGTCGGTCCGACCGGCGCCGGTAAATCCGTGTTGCTGGCGCTGATGGCATTGCAGTTCCGGCGCTATGCCCGCGCAAAACTCTACGTCTTCGACAAAGGGTTTTCCGCCCGCGCCGCGGTGCTCGCCATGGGTGGCCAGCATCACGCGCTGGGGTCGGGGGGCTCGCTGGCCTTTCAGCCGCTACGCGGCATCGACGACCCAGTGGAGCGTAGCTGGGCGGCCGAATGGATCGGCGGCCTGCTCGCCCACGAGAAGGTCAATGTCACGCCCGAGATCAAGGAGGCGGTCTGGTCGGCGCTAAGCAGCCTCGCCACGGCACCCCCGGCGGAGCGGACCCTGACCGGCTTGTCGGTCCTGTTGCAGTCGAACGCCCTCAAATCGGCGTTGCTGCCCTACACGCTGGACGGCCCGTTCGGCCGGCTGCTCGACGGCGCGGAAAACCAGATCGCACTGGGCGACGTGCAATGTTTCGAGACCGAGGCACTGCTCCACGAGGCCGGTGTGGTCGCGCCGGTGTTGACCTATCTGTTCCACCGGCTGGAGGAGCGCTTCGACGGCCGGCCGACCCTGCTGATCCTCGACGAGGCATGGGTTTATCTCGACAATCCGCTTTTTGCCGCTCGTATCCGCGAATGGCTCAAGGTGCTGCGCAAGAAGAACGTCGCCGTCGTTTTCGCGACCCAGTCGTTGGCCGATATCGCCGGCAGCACCATCGCACCCGCGATCATCGAATCCTGTCCGCAGCGGATCTTCCTGCCGAACGATCGTGCGATCGAACCGCAATCCCGCGCTGGCTATGACCGGTTTGGTCTCAACGACCGCCAGATCGAGTTGATCGCCCGCGCGACGCCGAAGCGCCATTATTACCTGCAATCGCGCCGCGGCAACCGGCTGTTCGAACTTGCGCTCCGGCCCATCGCGCAGGCTCTGTGCGGGGCGTCTTCGCCGGCCGATCAGCAGCGCATCGATCGCGTCCTCGCCGCGCACGGCACAGAGGGTTTTGCGCAGGCCTTTCTGGCGGAATCCGGGCTCGATTGGGCCGCCGATCTGCTCGCGAGTTATCCAGGGGTCTCCCTGGACATGAGCAGCCCAGATGTAGGTGCCGCCGCGGTATCTCCCGTCGTCCCTTTTCTTAACGGGAGGAGTACCGCGACGCCTTCGGACGTGCGTCAACCTAACACGGTGAACGCCGCGCCATTCCCGGACGCGAATGACGCTGCCGTAGACCGTCAGCAATCAGGCCAGATTGTCCAAGCCGATCGTGCGAACACGCTCGAGCAACCCGATCCCCCCGACAATTCAGGAGACCCATCATGAGTTCTCACGTTATGAACTCTCACGTTTTCCCGTCCGGTCTCCGGCATCGGTTCGGCGGCTTGCCGGCCTCACGCATCCGCGCGGATGCTTTGACCCGCATTTTGCTCCCGGTCATTGCCGTGGTCACAACTTTGGGCGCGCCGATCACCGCCGGGGCACAAATTGCGGTGATCGATAACGCGAACCTTGTCCAGAACGTGGTGCAGGCGGCACGCGAACTCCAGCAGATCAACAACCAGATCCAGTCGCTGCAGAACGAAGCGCTGATGCTGCAGAACGAGGCACGGAACCTCGCCCATCTGAATTTTTCCTCCCTGACCGGAATCACCAACGATCTGCAGCGGATCGGCAGCCTGATGAACCAGGCCCAGGGCATCGGCTTCAACGTCCAATCCGTCGAGGCCGCCTATAGCCAGAATTATCCGCGCCAATACGGCAGTGGCACTCCCGTCCCGCAATTGGTCGCCGGCGCGGAAGCGCGGTGGCAGGACGCGCGCGACGCGTTCCGCCAGACCATGACTGTGCAGTCGCGGATCGCCCAGACCGTGCAATCCGACACCGGCAAGCTCGCCGCCCTGGTCAACGCCTCGCAAAGCGCTGCCGGTACTCTGCAGGCGAGCCAGGCGACCAACCAGCTGCTCGCCCTCTCGATCAAGCAGCAGATGCAGGCCGAGACCCTGATGGCGGCCGAGGATCGCGCCCAGGCGCTGACCGGCGCCAACGACACCGAAGCCAAAGCCGAAGGCCGCGCCGCGTTCAAGAATTTCCTGGGTTCAAGCACCGCCTACAGCCCGTGATGATCAACCGGCGATCACCTGACGATTGATTGACGACCAATGAATCAGCGTTCTCGCCCCGGAGCAAAAATCCGATGACCAATCTCAACATCATCGACCAGTTCATGCAGGTGTTTATTCGTTACATCGATAGTGGCTTCGGATTGCTGAACGGCGACGTGGTTGCCCTCTCCTCGGTGCTGATCGGCATCGACATGACTCTGGCCGGGTTGTTCTGGGCGCTCGACCATGAGGGTGATGTGCTCGCCCGGCTGATCAGGAAGACGCTCTATATTGGCGCCTTCGCCTTCATCATTGGCAATTTTCAAGTTCTCTCCTCCATCGTCTTCAAGTCCTTCTCGACGCTCGGTCTCGATGCCACCAGGACCGGGCTCACCGCGGCCGATTTGCTGATGCCGGGACGGCTTGCGGGCGTCGGCTTTACCGCCGCCTGGCCGTTGTTGCAGCAGGCCGGGTCGCTGATCGGCGTCGTCACGGTCTTTACCCATTTCGTGACGATCGCCGTGCTCCTGCTCGCCTGGTTCGTGGTGATCCTGTCGTTCTTCGTTCTCGCCGTGCAGCTTTTCATCACCGTGCTGGAATTCAAGCTGACCACGCTCGCCGGTTTTGTGCTGGTTCCCTTCGCCCTGTGGAACAAGACCGCGTTCCTTGCCGAGCGCGTGCTCGGCAATGTCGTCTCCGCCGGCATCAAAGTGATGGTGCTGGCGGTTATCGTCGGGATTGGCAGCACCGAGTTCAGCGCCTTCACCAGTGCTGCCCAGGGGCAGGAGCCAAACTTGGCCGGGGCGATGTCGCTGGTGCTGGCGTCGATCACCCTGTTCGGGCTTGGCATTTTTGGCCCCGCCATCGCCACCGGATTGGTCTCCGGCGCGCCGCAGCTCGGCGCGGGGGCGGCGATCGGCACTGCGGGCGCTGTCGCCGGTGCCGCGATGCTGACGGGAGGTGCTGCCCTCGGTGGCGCCCGTTTGCTTGGCACCGCCGGGTCCGGCGGACTTGCCACGATTCGTGCCGGCACCGCGATGGGGTCGGCCGCATCGACCGCCTACGGGGTAGGGCAGGCGAGTTCGGGTGCTGCCGGCATGGCGGGGATTGCCGCCGGTATCGGCGGTATCGCCCGCGCCGGCGGTGGAACGGTTGCGCAGGGCGCCCGGTCGATGACGCAACGCGCCGGCAATTCGCTTTCCGAAAGTGCCCAAGCCGGGAGGCAGGCGGCGTGGCGTGCCACCGGCGGCGGCCCGGCTTCTACCGCTTCGACACCTAACTCGGCGGGGGGTGCAGCAGCCAATAATTCGTGGAGTGGCAATGCTTCCGCACCGCCGGCCTGAGCGGAGGGGCGCCGGCTGCGGGCTGAGCAGCGTGGCCGCCACCATCGTCACGCGACCGCCCAGGCCATCAAGGAGGGTGATCGTCCGGGTGCCGCGGCCAATCCCGACCTGAGCGACGGAGAGGGATGATCGTGATGTTCAGGCGCACGCTGCAACGCTACGGCCGCACGGCCGAGCCGGTCACGCCCTATCAACGTGCCGGGCAACTCTGGGACGAGCGGATCGGGTCCGCCCGCGTCCAGGCGCGGAACTGGCGGCTCATGGCGTTCGGCTGCCTGTCACTCTCGGTCGGGCTCGCCGGCGGACTCCTCTGGCAATCGGCGCAAAGCCGGGTGACGCCCTATGTCGTCGAGGTCGACCGGCGCGGCGCGGTCAAAGCCGTCGGCCCGGCAATCACGCCCTACCGACCAACCGATGCCCAGATCGCGTGGTTCCTCGCCCGGTTCATCACCGATGTCCGGTCGCTCTCGACCGATCCCGTCCTGGTGCGCCGGGACTGGCTCAACGCCTATGAGTTTGCCACCGGCCATGCAGCGCTCTTCCTCGACGATTACGCGCGGCGCAAGGACCCGTTCAAGGCGATCGGCCATCGCAGCGTCGCGGTCGACGTCACCAGCGTCGTCCGCGCCTCGGCGACCTCGTTCCAGGTGAAATGGACCGAGCAGGCCTATCGCCAGGGCAGCCTGGCGGCGACGACACATTGGACCGCCATTCTGACCGTCGTCATCAAGCCGCCGCGCACCGCCGCTGTGCTGCGCCACAACCCGCTCGGCCTCTACGTCAAGACGATCTCCTGGTCGCGCGAGTTCGTGCCCGGAGCCAGCCGATGACCGGAATTGATGATCAGCCCAGGAGCGGCGCGACCTCAAATTCAAGCCCCAGCCCCTGCAAGGAATCCGGAGTCATGCACCCCATTCGCGTAAATCGCACGGTTCGAAGCACTGTTGTCTTGGCCGTCTCGGCGCTGACGCTCGTGGCCTGCGCCGGCAAGCCGCCGCCGCCCGCCATCCATTACGACAGCACCGACTTCAAACCAGCCGCCCTCGCACCCGATCCGCCCAAACCGGTGCGGATCGTCACCGTCGCGGAACCCCTGCCGCTCCCCGGCCAGCTGATGAAGCTACCTGCGGCGCGAGGAGACTCGGGGGCAAAGCCAAATGTCCACGAGGGTTCGCCGGCCGCGCGCGTTTCTGCCGCCAACAACGCCGCACTGCTCGAACCCATCGCCCAGGGTTACGTCAACGCGATCCAGGTCTATCCCTTCGTCAAAGGCGCACTCTACCGGCTCTTTGCGGCGCCAGACCGGGTGACCGATATCGCGCTCCAACCCGGCGAAAAACTGATCTCGGTCGCCGCCGGGGATACCGTGCGCTGGGTCGTCGGCAATACCACCAGCGGGCAGGGGGCCAACAAACAGGTTCATATCCTGGTCAAACCCACGGCGCCTGGCCTGAACACCAACCTGGTGATCATGACCGATCGGCGCAGTTACCATCTGGAACTCCAAAGCACCGATCACACCGCGATGGCGGCGATCTCCTGGACCTATCCGGCGGACGAACTGTTTGCCCTTCGGCAGAAAAATCGGCAGGCCGAAGCCGCAGCACCGATCGCCAGGGGCGTTACCCTCGCAAACCTGAATTTTCGGTACCGGATTTCCGGGGACGATCCACCCTGGCGGCCGGTGCGCGCGTTCGATGACGGACGCAAAGTCTATATCGAGTTTCCCCGGCGGATCGACCAGGGTGAGGCGCCCCCGCTCTTCGTCGTCGGGCCGCACGGCAACGACCAGCTGGTCAATTACCGGATGCACGGCAATTATTACATCGTCGACCAGCTCTTCGCCGCCGCCGAACTGCGGCTCGGCAAGAACCCTCAGCAGATCGTCCGCATCACCCGCACCAGAACCGGCGCCGCGGCTTCGGGCGCTCGGACGGGCTGGTAGGGCACGGTGCCATGAGCCAGCCTGGATCTCATTCCGCGCCACCGAAACTGGATCCCGAATCCCTGGTCCTGACGGCGTCGCCCCGGCGGGTGGTGCGGTTCAAGCGCAACCTGCTGATCGGCCTCACCGCGATCGGCTGCCTTGTAATCGCCGGTATCACCTGGATCGCGCTGAATGGCGCAAAATTTCATCCGAAGCTGGGAAGTGGAGCAGAACTCTACAACGCGGGGCATCAACCGCTGCCTGGCGGATTGGCAGCGTTGCCGAGCAATTACGGGCAGCTGCCGAAGCCAAGACCCATGACCGAGCCGAATGCACCGCCGCGCCTGGGGCCGCCGCTGCCAGGCGATCTCGGACCGCCGATCGTGCTGCGCGAACAATCGCTCGGGCTCAATCCATCCGGTGGTCCGGACAACGAAGATCAGGCGGAACGGGCTGAGCAACTACGTCTTGCGCAGCAGGCGCGGCGTGCCAGCGAGGCCGGCGTGTTCTTCCAACTCACGACCCAGACGGGTGCCGGAGCGAATTCAAGATCGAGGTCGGCCGGCCCACCGGGCTCCACTACTGTAGTCTCTGCCGCCGCTAGAGGCACCGGCATGGGCGGCACAGTCCCGTCCCGGAACTCAGCGAACGGGCAAATTGATCGGGAGAAGAAACGGGGGTTGGTCAGCCCGGCATCATCAGGCAGTATTTATAATGATCATCGGCTGCGCCGGCCGGTCTCGCCCGATGAGGTCATGGCGGGCACCGTGATTGCCGCAAGCCTGATCACCGGCCTGAATTCCGATCTGCCGGGCATGGTGGTCGCCCAGGTGACCGAGAACGTCTACGACACCGTCATCGGCCATATTCTGCTAATCCCGCAGGGCTCGCGCCTGATCGGCACCTACTCCAGTGTCGTGGCCTTCGGCCAGAGCCGGGCATTCGTCGTCTGGCAGCGCATCATCATGCCGAATGGCACCTCGATCCGGATCGACAACCTGCCGGCGACCGACGCCGCTGGCTATACCGGGCTGAAGGATGGAGTCGATTACCATACCTGGACCCTGCTGAAGGGTGTCGCGCTCTCGACGCTGCTCGGTGTCGGCACCCAGGCCACCTTCGGCACTAGCCAGAGCAACCTTGTCCAGGCGATCAGCCAGTCGACCCAGGAGAGCACCAACCAGGCCGGCCAGCGCATTATCGAAAAGGATCTCAACATCCAACCGACCATCACGATCCGCCCCGGCTGGCCGCTGCGCGTGATCGTCGACAAGGATCTTTTGCTCCGGCCCTACCGGGGATGACGAGTCTGAAAGCCAGGAGACCGATCATGACCGAACTGAAACTCGCGAGGCTGCCCGACCGAACACCGGTTAAGATCACCATTACGGTATTGCCCGAACTCAATCAGGCGCTCCGCCAGTACGCCGAAATCTATCGTGCCACCTATGGCGAAGCGGAAGCCGTCGCCGACCTGATCCCGTTCATGCTCGGCGTTTTCCTCGACAGCGACAAGGGTTTTGTGAAAGCGAAAAGGCAGATCCCGTACAACGTCGCTCCGCAGGCCAAACGGCCGATGCGTCCAATCAATCAGCTTCAGGATCAAACCCTCTCGGCGGCGGCCCGCAGCGACGAAACGAGGTGAGGTTCGCAACCCGTCATGGAGGGAAAGAACCGATTATGAGTAATTCTTCTCAACAACCATCTCCGGAACACACGGGCAAAGAGCCGATACCGTTTGCCGATCGCTTGACATGTACGATCGCGGATGCATGCGCTGCCATCGGCTTAGGTCGGACGAAGGTCTATGAATTGATAGCCGACAAGAAGCTTTCGACGATTTCGATCGGCAGGCGACGTCTCGTGCTAGTCGCATCTCTCAAAACGCTAATTGGGAACGAATCGTTTGATGGACGAAGCAAGAAGTAACATTCGCGCGAAGGACATCGGGAATGGGGCCTGCCGCTCTCCCGTCAGTTCAATTTCGACTGCAAAGCAAAGGCGTCATGACGCTCTGGTTAGTGGGGCAGGCGGTCTCACAGAATGGTCGATATCCAGGGCTTCGAAGCTTCCCTATTAGCAGATGTGGTTGCGAGCTATCTGAGAAGAAGGCAGATGTCGCCTAGCGTGACCATCAGCGTCATGGGCTCGGTCGGCGATGCATCGAAGCCGATTGCCTGATAAAAATTCTTAGCCCCTTCGGAAATCGCATGAACGACGATCCCGCGGATGCCAATCGTGTCTGCGGCGTGTGCAACACGAAGGGCGCAATCGCGAAATAACGCACGGCCAAGCCCTTTTCCCTGTAGGGAACGATCAACAGCAAGGCGACCGAGCACCGCGACAGGGATCGGATCGGGCATGTTGCGGCGAAAGCGGCCGATGCTCGCTGCTGCGGTTATGGCGCCAGACGCCAGTGCGTAGTAGCCGACGACCTTGCCATGATCGACCACTACAAAAGTGCGGGATGCGCCGCTCACTTGGTTTGGTCGGGCACGACGCTTGAGCCATTCATCGAGAGAGTCGGTTCCGGAGAAAAAATCGCCAAGTTCATGGTGGTCGGCAAGCGGTTCCGGTCGCGAGAGCGGCACCGTCAGTCCCAGGGTGAGGCCGTTTGCATGGTCCGCCTCAGCCGATCATTTGGTGTCGGTGGTTCGTCGAGTCGCGCCAGGAAGGCTGCGTAGGCTTCTGGATTGACTGCAAAGATGGTGCGATCGAGCAGCGCCTCTTCGGCAGCACGACGGGCTGCTTCCAACACGAAATCGGTTCGCGTTTTCCCCGTGACGGTTGCCGCCCGATCGATCAAGCCTCGCTCTTCAGGCTTGATGCGGAGATTGAGCGTATCGCGATATGTAGTCTGTGACCTGGGCATCGTTCTTTCCTTTGCAGCGTCGCTATAGCAGGCCGTAACGTCGTTGTCATTACGTCCGTCACCGTCGACTTTCGCTACAGTCAGGTCGCCTCATTCCTTGCGGCAAGGAACTTATCCCAACTCGTCATTAACTCCCGCCGGCGTTCCAGATAATCAGTGCGGGCATACGCGGCCTCGACTCGATCCCGGTTCACATGTGCCAGTGCCGCCTCGGCAATTTCGCGTTGGCACGCTACGGCTTCGGCGCACCAGTCCCGGAATGTCGAGCGAAAGCCATGCACGGTGACCCCTGCGTGCATGGCATGAACAGCCTTTGAGAGCGCGACATCCGAGAGCGACGCGTCTTTTCTGCCGCCAGGGAAGACCAAATCACCCAGTGTGCCGCCGAGTGGTTTGACGCCTTCAAGGACTGCGATCGTGGCATCAGATAGCGGCACGCGGTGCGGGCGGGCTGCCTTCATGCGATCGGCCGGAATGGTCCAGACCTTCTCCTCCAGATTGATTTCATCCCACCGAGCGCCGCGGGCTTCCCCACTCCGCGACGCAGTCAGCACCAGGAATTGCAGACACCTGGCCGAAATCGTGTCCTTCCAGAGTAATTTTGCCCAAAAGCCAGGCATCTCCTTCCAGGGCAGTGCCGCATGGTGTTCCACTTTAGCCACCTTGGTCTTTGCCGGAAGCACCTCGGAAAGATAGCCCCGCCACCGGGCTGGATTTTCGCTCGAGCGCCAATCATGAACGGCGGCATAGTCCAGAATGCTCTCCATGCGCCCCCGGATGCGAGACGCGGTTTCAGACTTCTCCGTCCAAATCGGCCTCAAAACACGAAGGATGTGTTCAAGGGTGATCGCGTCGACCTCAACGTCACCCAGCACCGGATAAGCGTAGGATTTGAGTGTCGCCACCCACTGGTCGGCGTGCTTCTCATTGCGCCAGCCGGCCTTATGTTCTTTGATATATTCCTGCGCCACGATCCTGAACGTCCGCGGCATCTTCTTCTCGACAGCTCTGGTTGCGCGCTTATGCTGTAAGGGGTCAACGCCTTGCCGAAGCTGCCTCCGAGCCAGAAATGCCGCCTCTCGGGCGTCGGCAAGAGATACCGTGCTGTAGCTGCCCAGCCCCATCCAAGTCGTCTTTTTGCCGACCTTGTAGCGAAAGAGCCATGATCGACCATTCTTTTCCCCGTTACCCTTTACCTGTAGATACAGCCCGTCGCCATCGGCATGGTAGCCGGGCTTCGCCGCCTTGATCGCCTTGTCCGTGAGTTTTCGCATCCTAATTCTACCTACACTTCTACCTACACCTTAGACGCGGCTGCAGGCGAACGGAAGTGAATTGGGGCGGAGTAGAATTTGAGAATTATCATAGGAATCATGGGGTTTCCGACAATGCGCGAACGGCAATGGAGAGAATACAGGCGGACATCCCCTCCGCCATTTCAGAACAGAACTGCGAACGCCGGGCATAGCCGGCTTTACGCCGGCTGCGGTGGCCAGTGTCTGAAGCAGATTGGTCTTTGAGCCGATGATGCGGACCTCTCGATCTGCCACCTCGACGCGCTGGGCGAGCGCGCGGAGATGGTCGCGGCGGTAGCCGCCGCCGTCGATCCTGATCCGCTCGCGTGCCGTCCTGGCGAACCTCTGGACCATCTGCGGCGAGATGGATTGTTGGCTTGACGTCTCCAGCATCGCGGCGGCACGCGCAGCGTCGGCTCGCGCCTGGTCGCGGATCGTCTTGAGGCTTACGACGCGCTCCTTCAGCGCCGGGTCGTCGAGATCGGCGACGCCGGCCTCGATCGCGTCCATAGAGCCGCTTGAGCCGCAGGTCGGTCTCGGCGGCGCGCTTGTTCAATTCGGCGATATGCTCGCGGCGGCGCTCGGTGCGTTCCTGCAGGCGGTCGAGGATGGACGCCAGAAGCTCCTCGAGCCGTTCCGGCTGGAGCAAGCGATCGGCAAGGTGCTTGGCAACAAGGCTGTCCAGCTTCTCCATTGGAATCGAGCGGCCCTTGCAGCCGGTCTCGCCCTGCCGCGCTTTGATCGAGCAAGTGTAATAGCGATATCGCCCTCCCTTCCCGGTCCTGAGCGTCATGGCGCCGCCGCAGGCGGCGCAGAAGCAGATGCCGGTAAGGAGGTTGGGCCGCTCACGACGCGCGCCGGCGTGACCTTCGGATTGCGGGCGCGCAGATGCGCCTGCACGGCATCGAACGTCGCCTGATCGATCAGCGGCGGCACGGCGACAGTGACGATCTCACTGGCGGGCTTCAGCGCCTTGCTCTTGCCGCGCTTGTTGAACTCGTGGCGGCCGACATAGGTGGTCCGCGTCAGGATGCGGTGAACCTGCCCGATGCCCCAGCGTCCGCCATCGCGCGTGAAGATGCGGCGTTGATTGAGATAAGCCGCGATGTTCTTGACGCCCATCGGGCCGGATGTCCCGTCGCCCTCCAAGGCGAGGCGGTAGATCAGCCGAATCGTGTCCGCGTGTAGCGGGTCGATTTCGAGCTTCTTCTTGATCTTCGCGCCGCGCTGCTTGGCTGCGACGACGCGGTAGCCGATCGGCGGCAGTGAGCCGTTCCAGAAGCCTTGCCGGGCGTTCTCCTTCAAGGCCCGCAGCACGTGCTTCGCGTTTTCCTTGGACTGATACTCGTCGAACAGCGCCATGATCTGCCGCATCATGACGTGCATCGGATCGTCGCCGATCTCCTGGGTGATCGAGATGAGCCGCACCCCGTTCTTCGCCAGCCTGCGGACGTAGAACTCCAGCTCGAAGTGGTCGCGGAAGAAGCGCGAGAAGCTGTGGACGATGACGATATCGAACGGGGCGGGCTTGCTCGTACCCGCTTCGATCATGCGCTGGAACTCGGGGCGTCGGTCATTGGTTGCTGATGCGCCGGGCTCGACATAGGTCTCGATGAGCTGGTAGCCGCGCGATGCGCAATACGCCTCGCCTTGACGCTTCTGATCGGGAATCGAGACATCGTGCTCGGCCTGCCGCGCCGTCGAGACGCGCAGATAGAGGGCAGCGCGTAGCGGCACGGTCATGACGCATGTCTCCTTCTTAACTCATCGGCATGGCCCGAATAGCCCGTCGAACAGGTCGGCAAACCATCGCTCGAACACCTCCACCTCGGCCTCCGTGACGGGCACATGCTCCGGCCAGTCATCGGTGACGGTCCAGGTCGAAAGGTCGTGCTTCGGCGGTCGGCCGGGAAAGGGCCAAGGATAGCCGAGCAACGCTCCAAGCTGCTCGGATACGGTTGGAACAGGTTTACGCGCGGGCCGTGGCATAGCAGCAGTATCGCGCGGGCGCAGTTCAAGCAGAACAGCCCATGATTTCGCCGCGCTGCGCCGGGCTTCACCTCGGTCGCGGCGCTTCTCATCATTCTCCTTTCTGGCCCGTTCTCGGCGACACCGCCAGACCGAGGAACACCATGACAGCCTGGTTGAGCCGGACCACATCCTCGTCGTCCAGCCGCCCGATCCGATCGCCGACTTTGGACTTCGGGACGGTGGTGATCTTGTCCACCATCAGCCGGGAGGCGGAACGCAGCCCGTTGCGCTCATTCGGCTCGACCGGAAGCCGGAACAAGGGCGCTTCGGTTGGGTCCGTCGTGAAGGCGCAGATCGTGATCGAGTCCGTCGCGTCGAAGCTGTCATCCTGCACGATGACGACGGGACGCGGCTTGCCCGCATAATCCTTGCCGCCGGAGACGGTCCAGATGTCCCCCCGCCTCATTCATCGTCCCAATCGGAGACGGCGTCGATGAACGCCTGGTCCTCGGCTGCATGGGCGCTCGCCGCCACGGCTAGCGATTGCCGGTGCGCCTCAGATCGGAAGGAAGACGCGCGCACATCCGGCACCCAAATCTGGATCGGCCGCAGGCCCTGGGCGCGCAGCCGGTCGCGATGCTCCTGCACCTTCATCTTGGTGGGCTTAGCGCCTCTAACCTGCGCCATGACTTGGTTCTCCAATATGGTTACATGTAATCTATCACGCAACGCTCGGCATGGAAAGCGGATTCGATCCGGCAGCTCAGCTATCGCCGACTGAGAAATGTGCAAAAAGTTGTTATTGGGCAATATGTTGACGGCACGGCGCACGTTGCGCTTCAGGGCCGCACATTGTCGGTTCGGCGAAAAACAGAAGTAAAAACAATCAACCGACCGATCCGCAATGTGCGGCCTTTTATCTGGCCCTCGCAGATTCAGACTTGGAACTGACGTGTCGAAACGCGATCTCCCCAAAACTCAGCGACCGCATCTTGATATTGACGCGCTTGCCGATGGGTCGGCCAGACGATCCGAAGATAGCCTTGCTGGTGAATGCGAAGGTTGGTTTGACCGCGCTTGCCAATGATTCCAGGGCGACCGAACTCGTCAGCCAGCCTCCGGACTTGACCGATAAGACGAGCTTTATGAAGATTCCCGAAATCATCAAAATATACGCGAACCGAAAACGCCATGTTGGATCTCTCCGTGAGGAAGTTACTCGTCGCCGTCGTCGGGTTCTGGCAAAGGTTCGAACTCCGCTTCCGCGTCGTCGATTGCGCTGGAATCGCCAGCTCGCAGTCGCTTGATCAGATCGTCACACCGCTTGGTGGCTATCTTGGTCCATGTCGCGGCGCTGTCTTTTTTCAGGAGCAGGAACTCCTCGGCGTCGAGGAAAACCAGCCAACCGTAATCGCGAGCCATCGCCTCGGTCCAATCATCGATCAGTGCATCCCGAAGTCGCTCGCGTACGGCCAGCCGCCGAAGCGAGTTTCTGGCCAATCGGAAGCGCGAGACGTCCTTGCCTCGTTCCGCGCTGTATCGCTGGATGAGGAGCGACACGAGAAGCGCGAGCTGACTGGCGGTAGGCAATACGGGTTGTGGCATAGCGACCTTCATCGGCTGACATCGGCAGAGTCGTTTATGGCACTATATTGGTGTCGCGTCAACCAATTTGGTGTCCAGCACCAGTTTAATAGCGCCACAGCGAAAACGTAGTGATCATCGCTATCGGGCATGACCCGCCAACTTAGCCGCATAAATAATTGATATAAAACAAAAATCCTGGCTATTGCGGTTCTACCCACACTTTATACCTACGCCTAAGAGGCGGCGCAGCAAGATGATGGCTGAAGCGGCGTACAGGAAGGCTTCGGCGGATGATTTCGAGCGTGATGTGGATGGCGTTGGCCGCCCGTTCGCCCGCGTAGGTGTTTGATCCCGGACTTTTATGGTGCGATATTTTCCCGTGGATGGAAGGAGGCCCTATGGTCCAGGTTTTACATGGGCGCGCCACCACGACAGAGGCGGTCCGTCGAGCGATACAGCATAGTCAAGAGAGCCTGAGGGTTCTAGCCAAACGCTACGGGGTCAACCAAAAGACGGCCGCACAATTGGCGAAGGAGGCCGAGCTCTCTCGTTCAGCATTCTTCGAGCGGTTCAGCTGCGCGGTAGGCGTCACGCCGATGGAGTATCTGCTCGCCTGGCGCATGGCCTTGGCTAAGAACATGCTCCGGCAGAACGAAAGCGGCGTCGCCGAAATTGCGGAACGCGTCGGCTACGGCTCCGCAAGCGCGTTCAGCGTCGCATTCACCCGCTATGTCGGACTGCCGCCGGCACGATATGCGCGCGAGCAGACAGAACCGGCGACGCTTGCAGCCTCGACACGCCGCAGCAGCACGGAGCGATGATCATATCTCCTCGCGTCTTGGCGTCGAGCCGATCTGCGATCTGATCTTCTCCGTATCCGCCGGCGTCGCCGGGTTGTAGACCACCATGCTGAGATCCGTCCGTCCGTCGACCGAGAAGGCCGAATATTCAAAGGCGAGTGGTCCCAGCATCGGGTGGCGTATGTGCTTGACGGCTTCGTACTGGCCGCCACGCACATCGTTCTCCGCCCACATCGTCCTGAACTCGGGACTGAGCCGGCAGAGTTCATCAACGAGAGGTCCCACCTCCGCCGCGGCTCCTGCACGCGCGGCGTCTACACGGAACGCGCCCACCACGTGGCGCGCCACGCTCTCCCAGTCGTACTGCACGGCGCGGGCGCGCGGGTCGAGGAAGATGATGCGCAGCACATTTCGCTGATGCGGCGGCAAGGAGCCATAGTCGCCCAGCATGACGGTGGCCGCCCGGTTCCAGGCGACCACGTTCCAGATCGCCGTCCGAATGAGCGCAGGGCTCGGGTCCAACGCGTCGAGGACGCGCTGTAGCCGGGGCGTGACGCCGTCGTTCTCCTGGTAGCGGACCTCGGGCGGGCGTCCGAGGCCGAGCAGGAAGAGGTGCTCGCGCTCGACCTCCGTCAGCATCAGCGCGCGGGCGATCCGGTCGAGCACGTCGGCCGAGGGCGCGCCGCCGCGCCCCTGTTCGAG
Source organism: Acidiphilium sp. AL (assembly GCF_025499445.1). Classification (NCBI taxonomy): domain Bacteria; kingdom Pseudomonadati; phylum Pseudomonadota; class Alphaproteobacteria; order Acetobacterales; family Acidocellaceae; genus Acidiphilium; species Acidiphilium sp. AL. The sequence goes on along the minus strand of NZ_JAIMBZ010000010.1, from coordinate 73,895 downwards.
CCACGTGTACCAGGTCGGGCTGATATTGGCGCGTTGCGCCACTTCCTCGCGGCGCAGGCCGGGCGTGCGGCGGCGCTCCGGGGGAAAGCCGAGAGCGGCCGGGTCGAGCTTGGTGCGGCGGTCCCGCAAATAGATCCCGAACAGGTTCTCGGTAGCCAGATGCGCGCTCATCCTGTTAATCATCATACCATGATAAAGTCACTACTTTACCAGAATAAACCTTGGGCCGAGATTTGTCTGCAGCAAAACCTGGAGACCTGCTCATGCGTGTTTTCGTCACCGGTGCAACCGGATTCATAGGCATTCCCACCGTCAAGGAACTGATCGCCGCCGGACATAAGGTTCTCGGCATGGCCCGTTCGGAGGAAGGGGAAAAATCCCTGGCCGCCATTGGCGCGGATGTTCTTCGCGGTTCGCTTGAAGACCTTGATAGCTTGCGTCAGGGGGCAAGCGCTTCGGATGCCGTCATTCACCTGGCCTTCATCCACGACTGGTCGAAATTTGCAGAGAATTGCGAGATCGACCGCCGCGCCATTAAAGCCTTGGGTTCTGTTCTGGCTGGTTCCGCCAGCCCCCTCATCGTTACAGGGGGGCTCGCGGGATTGGCCGGGCCCGGTCAGATTGCGACCGAAGATGACGTGATACCGCCGGATTTCCCATTCCCCCGTGTTTCGGAACAGACGGCTCTCTCGCTGAAGGGCGTCCGCGCTTCGGTCATGCGCCTTCCCCAGGTCCACGACCCGATCAAACAGGGTCTCATCACCCCTGCGATCGAGGTGTACCGCGAAAAGGGCGTGTGCGCCTATGTCGGCGACGGACTCAATCGCTGGCCGGCGGCGCATATTTCGGATGTCGCCCGGCTTTACCGGCTGGCGCTGGAGAAGAATGAAGCGGGTGCCAGATATCATGCGGTCGCCGAAGAGGGTGTGCCGATGCGCGATATTGCCGAAGCCATTGGTGGGCGCCTGAACCTGCCGGTCAAATCCATCGCCCCGGAAGAGGCCCAGGCCTTTTTTGGCTGGCTCGGCATGTTTGCGGCATACGATATGCTCGCGTCCAGCGCGCAGACGCGGAAGACGCTCGGATGGGAACCAACTGGACCTGGGTTGATCGCCGATCTCGAACAACTGCGCGTATCCGATAGCTGACGTTCGCAAGGACAATCCGAGGCACAGGAGATCAGACCGAAGGTCGTGGTCTCGGGCGAGCCAAGGCATAAACGGCCACGATCGCTGCGGCGAGGCCTGAAGCCGCGCCGACGCCGAGGACCCAGCGTGGCCCGCAATGATTGGCCACCCAGCCGACGATCGGCGCGCCCCCGAGTGCGATGCCGACGCGCAGCGCCATCACCTGCCCGCGCGTGGCCGGCTCGGTCGAGAGCTGCATCAGGCTGTTCGTCGTGTTGGTGAAGGTAAGTGCCGCGGCGCCGATCAGCAGCAACGGGAACTTGGGCTTCTCACGCCGGGCGCCCAGAAGCGCGCCCGCCACCGTGCCGATCGCCATGATCGGCACGGTGAACGGCGACCTCACGCGGCTCGGTCTGCCGAAACCCGATCACCTCGCCCTCGCCCGCCGTCCGATCATGAACACGCAGATCCTGCACCATCTCGCGCATGGCGACATCGCCGCCACGAACCCGACCAATTCCCCGTATCATTCGGGCAACGAACTCGGCATCGACTTTGCCGCCGGCTGGAATTTCTCGCCGAAATTCGAACTGGGCATCACCGGCTACGTCTACGACCAGACCACCAGGGACAAGCTTACCGCCCCGCTGGCCGAAGGTTGGAGAATTCGACCAGATTGGCGCACGCCATGGCCATGCACTGCCTGGAGCAAGGCCGTCGGCATCCTCGCCATCCGCCGCCTCAACGTTCCGATTGCCGTGCCAAGTCGCGCGGCGCCTGCGATTGCCGCAGCGCCCGTTCGAGAACGGCAAACAGGCGCTCGTCGGTCGATTGAGCCACGTTGAAGCGCAGGAAGCCCCTGGCGGTCTGCGAGAGGCTGAACGCATTGCCGGGGGCGAGCACCGCGCCGTCGGCCAAGGCCCGCCGCGCGATGTCGGCGGCGTCGATCCCGCCGGGCAGCCTGCACCAGAGAAACATGCCGGCCTGGGGCTCGATCCATGGCACGATCCCGAGCGCTTTCAGCCGGGCGGATGTCTCGATCATGGCACGGGAAAGGCGCAGGCGCAGCGCCTCCATATGCTTGCGGTAGCTGCCGTCCCTGAGCAGCATCAGCACCAGTTCCGCCGAGAGCCGGCCGCCGCCGAAAGCGGTCGCGAGCTTGAGATCGGTCAGCCCCTCGATCCAGCCGCGCGACGCGGCGATGAAGCCGCAGCGCACCGAGGCCGACAGAGTCTTGGAGAAGCTGCCGATATGAATGACCCGGTCGAGACCGTCGAAGGCGGCCAGCCTCGGCGCCGGCGTGTGCTCGAAATCGGCGAAAATGTCGTCCTCGACGATGATCAGCCCAGACTGATCCGCGAGCTTGAGCAGCCGGTGTGCCACGACGGGCGACAGGGTCGCGCCGGTCGGATTGTGGATCGCCGAATTGGTGATGTAGAGGCGCGGCCGATGTTCGGCGAGCGCCTGCGCGAACATGTCGATGTCCGGCCCCGACGGCGTGTAGGGAACGCCGGCGACCTTCGCCCTCTGAGCCCGCAGAAGGGCATGAAAATTGAAATAGCAGGGATCGTCGACCAGCACGGCGTCGCCGGGTTCGAGCAGGAACCGGCACAGCAGATCGATCGCCTGCGTGCCCGATTCGGTCAGCATGATCTGGTCCGGCGGCACCTCGATACCGCGCTCGCCCAGGCGCCGCGCCAGAAGCTGGCGCAGCGGAGCAAGCCCGAGCGGCGAACCGTAATCGGTCAGAGTCGCGTCCTTCGCCCGCGCCAGGGTTCTGAACGCCCGGCGCAACGCCGCTTCCGGCATCCACGAGGCGGGCAGCCAGCCGCAGCCGGGCTTCATGATATCCTCGCCCGCCTCCAGCGCCTGGCGGGACACCCAGAGCGGATCGACCTCCCGGTCGAGCCTGGGGCCGATTTCCGCCAGCGATAGCGGCGCGAGCGGACTCGAGACATAAAAGCCGGAACCGGGGCGCGAGCGGATCGCGCCTTCGGCGGCCAGCCGCTCATAGGCTTCGACGACGGTGGACGTGGAGACAAGCATCGTCTTGGCGAGGGCCCGGATGGACGGCAGCTTCGCCCCCGGCGTCAGGCTGCGCGCGGCGATCCGCTGGCGGATCGCCGCCATGACTCGCCCGACCAGGGTTCCCCCCGCTCTTTCGATGAGCTGATGATCGTCCATCCGTACTGCTTCACGTGTCATAACAGTTTCGCGAAACCATACCGGATCGTCTCTGGCAAAGCCATGCGCCGGGTTCGATAACCGGCAAAACGACGGAGCAGGCGGTGGACAAGACGACGGCCGGATGGATCAACGGATTCCTGGGGATGCTGGTGTTCAGCGGGTCGCTGCCGGCGACGCGGGCGGCGGTGGTGGATTTCGATCCGGTGTTTCTGACCGTCGCGCGCGCGACCATCGCCGGCCTGCTGGCCTGCGTCCTCCTGCTCGCCTTTCGCGAGCAGCGTCCGAGGCGCGGCGATCTGATCTCCCTCGCCGTCGTCGCGCTGGGCGTGGTCGTCGGCTTCCCGCTGTTGACCGCGCTGGCGCTCCGGCTGGTCACCGCGGCCCATGCCATCGTCTTCGTCGGGCTGCTGCCGCTGGCAACCGCGATCTTCGGCGTGCTGCGCGGCGGCGAGCGTCCTCGCCCGGCTTTCTGGCTGTTCTCCTGCCTCGGCAGCGCGCTGGTCGCGGGATTTGCGCTGTCGCAAGGCCTCTCCGCCGCGTCTGTCGGAGATGTTCTGATGCTGGTGGCGATCGTCGTGTGCGGTCTCGGCTATGCCGAAGGGGCGAAGCTTGCGCGCCGGCTCGGTGGCTGGCAGGTGATCTCGTGGGCGCTTGTGCTGTCGCTTCCGGTCATGCTGCCGCTGACCTTGGCGACCATGCCGTCGTCCCTCGCGAGCATTCGCGGGTCGGCGTGGGGCGGCCTCGCCTATGTGTCGCTGTTCAGCATGCTGATCGGCTTCGTGTTCTGGTATCGCGGGCTGGCGTTGGGCGGCATCGCCGCGGTTGGCCAGTTGCAGTTGCTTCAGCCGTTTTTCGGCCTCGTCCTTGCCGCGATTCTGCTGCACGAGCGGGTGAGTCCGGCGATGATCGCGGTGACCGCCGCCGTCGTGCTCAGCGTCCTGGGCGCGAGGAAATTCGCGGCATAGCAAACGCGGCGATGTCGCGATGAACACCAGTGCCATCACGGCGCTGACCCGCGCCGCCGCCGGCTAGCGTGCTTATTTTCCCAGGCTCCTGTTGATCGCGCCGAACTGAACCGGCCATGTCGGCTCTTGCCGTCGGCCGTCGTACTCGCTTGAATGATCGCGTGCGGTCGTCGCGGAAACCTGCCACACTAGCGTCGCTTGACGAGGGAGAAGAAACGATGGGCAACGCCGAATCCCACGCAATCCAGCACGGACCGCGCGCGGTCGCGCTGATCGGCCCCTACGGCAGCGGCAAGACCACCCTGTTCGAAGCGCTGATGACGGCCTCCGGCACGCCGCTCCGGCGCGCCGGGGAGGCGAAATCGCACATCCCGAGCACCGAAACCCGGCTCACCCATTGCAGCTTCCTCGGCGATCCCTGGGCGATGCTCGACTGCCCCGGTTCGGTCGAGTTTGCCTATGAGACCGCTTCGGCGCTCGCCGTCGCCGATCTCGCGGTCGTGGTCGCCGAGCCCGACCCGTCGCGCGCGTTGGCGCTGCGCTCGATCTTCCGCATGGTCGAGGCGGCCGAGGTGCCGTTCATCGTTTTCGTCAACAAGATCGACACGCTGAAAGTGCCGCTGAAGGATCTGCTCGCAGCACTTCAGGCGGAGGCGGACCGGCCGCTGGTACTGCGCCAGATGCCGATCGGCGAGGGCGGGGCGATCACCGGCTATGTCGATCTGGTTTCCGAGCGCGCCTATCGCTACCGGCCCGATACCGCGTCCGAACTGATCCGCATGCCCGACGATATCGCGGGAACCGGGCAGGCGGCGCATGAGGCGCTGATCGACACGCTCGCCGACCGGGACGACGCGCTGCTTGAAAAGGTGATCGAGGGTGCGATTCCGACTCCGGCGGAGCTCTACGAACACCTGCAGAAGGATGTGGCGGAGCGGAGCCTTGCCGGGGTGATGCTCGGCGCGGCGGACCATGCCAACGGGGTGATGCGGCTCTGGAAGGCGCTTCGCCACGATACGCCCGATCCCGCCGCGACCGCTTTGCGGCGGGGCATCGCGCCGGACGGCCCGCCGCTCGCCCAGGTGTTCAAGACCACCTATGCCGGCCAGGCGGGCAAGCTCGCCTATGCGCGGGTCTGGCGCGGCAAGCTGCGGGACGGCGCGAGTTTCGACGGCGTGCGGATCGGCGGCATTCTCCGCAATCCGGGAAACGACACGCAGAAAATCACCGAGGCGAAAACCGGCGATCTGGTCGGCCTTGGCCGGCTCGACGGGGTCGCGACCGGGGCCGCGCTCGGCGAATCGCCCGAATCGCTGCGGTTTCCCGCCCCGCCGCCTGCGGTCCATGCCATCGCCATCGCCGCCGCCGACCGCAAGGACGATGTCAAACTCTCGGGCGCGCTGCAGAAACTTCTCGAAGAAGACCCTTCGTTCAGCCTGATCCGCGACCCCGAGACCGGCGAGATGCTGCTCACCGGCCAGGGCGAGATCCATCTCAACCGGGCGATCGACCGGCTCGCCAAGGTCTGGGGCCTTGCGGTCGGCACCGCGCGGCCGCGGGTGCGGTTCAAGGAAACCATCCGCAAGCCGGTGCACCAGCACGCGCGGCTCAAGCGCCAGACCGGCGGGCACGGCCAGTTCGCCGACGTGAAGCTCGATATCGCGCCCCGCGCGCGTGGCGAGGGCTTCCTGTTCATCGACCGGATCGTCGGCGGCGCGGTGCCAAGGCAATACATCCCGGCGGTGGGCGATGCCGCCGAGCAGGCGACCCGCAAGGGTCCGTTCGGCTACCCGGTCGTCGATATCGGCGTCACCCTGGTCGATGGCGGGTTTCATTCGGTCGACAGTTCGGACATGGCGTTCCGTTCGGCGACCCGCGCCGGCATGGCGGAAGCGCTCGCCAAGGCCGATCCGGTGCTGCTCGAGCCGATCCATCGCGTCACGGTGAGCGCGCCCAACATGTTTACCGCGAACGTGCAGCGCCTGCTCACCGGGCGGCGCGGACAGATCCTCGGCTACAGCGAAAAACCCGGCTGGTCCGGCTGGGACGATACCGAGGCGCTGGTGCCGGAGGCCGAACTGCACGGAATGATCATCGAACTCCGCTCGCAGACCGCTGGGTTAGGCGGCTTCGTCCATCAATTCGACCATCTGGCCGAAGCCCCCGCCCGGCTCGCCGAAAAGATCGCCCGCGACGCTGCCGCGCAGTAAAGTTATTCGCCCGTCGTCGTCTGGCGCGGCGGGAGCAGCTTGTCGATCAGCGCGCGAAAGACGCGCCTTTCCTCCGGCGACAGCACCGAGAGCGCGTCCCGCTCGTAAGCCAGCGCCAGCGGCTCGATCTGCTCGAAAACCTGCCGGCCTTTCCGGGTCAGCCGCAATTCGACCAGCCGGCGATCGGCGCCGTTCACTTTCTTCTCGACCAGGCCGATGCTTTCCAGCCGCGCCGTCGCCCGGCTCACTTTCGATTTATCCATGGCGGCCCGCTCGTGGATTTCGCGGACCGAGACGTTCCGGTGCTGCGAGAGATGGGCGATCACCCGCCATTCGGGAATCGAAATGCCGAAGCGCGCGGCGTAAACCTCGGCGAGTTCGTCGCTGAACCGGCTGGCCAGCCGGTTCACCAGATAGGGCAGGAAATGGTCGAGATCGAGCATGGCGCTCCTGGCGGTTGACAATCGTTTCATTTGATTTGATACAATATAGTCAGGAGCGGGACATATCCATAGGAAACACCGTGATGACGTTGCGCTACATGCCGGGTTTTGGCAACGATTTCGAGACCGAGGCGCTCGAAGGCGCCCTCCCGCAAGGGCAGAACTCGCCGCAGCGTTGCCCCTATGGCCTCTATGCCGAGCAGTTGTCCGGCTCGCCGTTCACTGCACCCAGGGGTGCCAACGAGCGCTCCTGGCTCTATCGGATTCGCCCCTCGGTCAAGCATGTCGGCCGCTTCCGGCCGGTCGACCTGCCATTCTGGAAAACCGCGCCGCATATCGTCCGGCACGGCCTGCCGCTCGGCCAGATCCGCTGGGGCCCGGTGCCGATCCCGGACGAGAAACTGACCTTCCTGACCGGGATCAGAACGATCACCACCGCCGGCGACGTTTACAGTCACGCCGGCATGGCCGCGCATGTCTATCTCGTCACCGAAGCGATGATGGACGAGTATTTCTACAATGCGGACGGCGAATTGCTGATCGTGCCGCAAACCGGCGCGCTGCTCATCTTCACCGAATTCGGCAAAATCTCGGTCGGCCCCGGCGATATCGCGGTCATTCCGCGCGGGGTGAAATTCACCGTCGCGCCGATCGGCGGGCCGTCGCGAGGTTATGTCTGCGAGAATTACGGCGCCAAGCTGACCCTGCCCGAGCGCGGCCCGATCGGCGCGAACTGCCTGGCCAACCCACGCGATTTCAAAACCCCCGTCGCCGCCTTCGAGGACAAGGAAACGCCCTGCCGCGTCACGGTCAAATGGTGCGGCGACTTCCACGTCACCGACATCGATCATTCGCCGCTCGATGTCGTCGCCTGGCACGGCAATTACGCGCCTTATAAATACGATCTCAGAACATTTTCGCCGGTCGGCGCGCTCCTGTTCGACCACCCCGATCCGTCGATCTTCACGGTCATGACCTCACCCTCCGGCGAGGCCGGAACCGCCAACATCGATTTCGTGATTTTCCCGGAACGCTGGCAGGTGGCGGAGCATTCCTTCCGCCCACCCTGGTATCACATGAACATCATGTCCGAATTCATGGGGCTGATCTACGGGCGCTACGACGCGAAGGAAGAAGGGTTCACTCCCGGCGGCATGAGCCTGCACAACTGCATGCTGCCACACGGACCGGATGCCGGCGCTTTCGAAAAAGCGAGCACGGCGGAGCTGAAACCGGTCAAGCTGACCGATACCCTGGCCTTCATGTTCGAGACCCGGTTCGCCCATCAATTGACCGAATTCGCCGCCCAACTGCCGTCCTTGCAACATGACTATGTGGAGTGCTGGCGCGACATCGCGAAAAAATTCGACGGCTCGCCGGAGCCGAAATAACAGCGCGGACCGGAAAACCATGATGAAAAGCTGGATCGAAACCGCCAATCTAATCGAGTGTCATTTCAGCCTCGCCAACCTGCCCTATGGCGTGTTCGGCCGCGACGGCGAGGCGCCGCGTTGCGGCGTGGCGATCGGCGATGTCGTGGCCGACCTTGCGGCGCTGGAACGTCTGGGACTGATCGAGGCCGGGGACGCTCCGGTCTTCGACAAGCCGGCGCTCAATGATTTCATGGCACTGGGAAAACCGCGCTGGGCCGCCGTGCGGGCGCGGCTCAGGGCACTTTTCGCGCGCGACGGCGATCCGGCATTGCGCGACGATCCGGCGCTCCGGGCCCGTGTTCTGGCGCCGCTGGAGGCGGTGCGCCTGCACCTGCCGTTCAAGGTCGCCGGCTTCACCGATTTCTACGCCAACCGGCATCACGCCCAGAATGTCGGCACGATGTTTCGCGGCCCCGAGAATGCCCTGCCGCCGAACTGGCTCAGCATCCCGATCGGCTATAACGGCCGCGCCTCCACCGTCGTCGTCAGCGACACTAACATCACGCGCCCGCTCGGCCAGATCAGGCCGGCCGGCCAGGGTCTGCCGGGATTCGGCCCCTGCCGCCGGCTCGATCTCGAACTCGAACTCGGCGCCGTGGTCGGCACGCCGTCGGTCATGGGCAGGCCGCTCACCGTCGCCGAAGCGGATGCCATGATTTTCGGCTATGTCCTGCTGAACGACTGGTCGGCGCGCGACATCCAAGCTTGGGAATACCAGCCGCTCGGCCCGTTCCAGGCGAAAGCCTTCGCCACCTCGATTTCGCCCTGGGTCGTCACCGCGGCGGCGCTGGCGCCGTTCCGGGTTGCCACGCCACCGCGCGAGCGGCCGTTGCTGCCCTATCTGACCGAACCGGGCCCGATGCTCTACGATATCGACCTCGAAATCCGGCTGCGGCCCCCGCGCGCGCGCCGGCCGACCACGATCAGCCGGACCAATTACCGCGAGATGTATTTTTCCGCGGCCCAGCAATTGGCGCACCACGCGAGCAGCGGCTGCAAAATGGAAACCGGCGATCTGCTCGGCTCCGGCACCATCTCCGGTCCGGCGAAAGACAGCCGTGGCTCGTTGCTGGAACTCGCCTGGGGCGACGCCGAACCGCTGACCCTCGATACCGGCGAGATGCGGACATTTCTCGAGGACGGCGACACGCTAACGCTCACCGGCTGGGCACAGGGCGAGGGCTATCGCGTCGGCTTCGGCGACTGCACCGGCAGAATTCTCCCCGCACCGGCCGAGCCGGACTGGACAGCGGCGGAGGCGCACCTTGGCTGACCCCTCGCTCTATGGATATTTCCGGTCTTCGGCGGCGTATCGGGTGCGCATCGCGCTCAATCTGAAAAACGTGCCCGCCGAGACCGTCAGCGTGCATCTGCGCAAGGGCGAGCAGCGCGGCGGCGCGCATCTGGCGCTCAATCCGGCCGGGCTGGTGCCGGTCTGGCGGGAGGACGACGGTTTCACCCTCGGCCAGTCCCTCGCCATCATCGAGTATCTCGACGAATTACACCCGGAGCCGCCCTTGCTGCCGGCGGACCCAAGGCTGCGCGCATGGACGCGCGAAATCGCGCTCACCATAGCCTGCGACATCCATCCGCTCGGCAATCTGCGTGTGCTCGAACGCCTGACCTCCGAATTCGGCGCCGATGCCGGGGCGCGCAAGCTCTGGTACCGCCACTGGATGGCGCTCGGCTTCACCGCGATCGAGGCAAGGCTCGCCCAGACCGCCGGACGCCATGCGGTCGGCGATGCGCCGACATTGGCCGATATCTGTCTCGTCCCGCAGCTCTATAACGCAAGACGCTTCGGTCTCGACCTGACACTATATCCGCGCCTTGTCGCGGTGGATGAAGCCGCCCGCGCGCTGCCGGCTTTCGCCGCCGCCGCACCCGAACGCCAACCCGATAGCGAGTAGGAAACCCCCATGACTAGGCCAGGCTTCGCCTCCACCGGCGACATGACGGAAAAGCAGGTTTCGTTCACCGAAATCGGCCCCGGACTCTGGGCCTATACCGCCGAGGGCGATCCCAATACCGGAATCATCATCGGCGATGACAGCGTGATGGTGGTGGACGCGCAGGCAACGCCGGTGATGGCGCAACGGGTGATCGAAAAAATCCGCGGCGTCACCGACAAGCCTATCAAATACGTCGTGCTGTCGCATTACCACGCCGTGCGCGTGCTTGGCGCCTCCGCCTATGGCGCGTCCGAAATCGTCGCCTCCGAAACATGCCGCGCGATGATCCACGAGCGCGGCAAGGAAGACTGGGACAGCGAATTGGGGCGGTTTCCCCGCCTGTTTCAGGCGGCGGACAGCGTGCCGGGCCTGACCTGGCCGACCGTCACCTTCACGGACAGAATGACAATCCATCTCGGCGGCCGGCGGGTCGATCTCATGCATCTTGGCCGCGCCCATACGGCGGGCGACATCGTCGCCTTCGTGCCGGATGCAGGCGTGATGTTCTCGGGCGATATCGTGGAATATCGCTCCGCCTGCTATTGCGGCGACGCGCATTTCACCGACTGGCCGGCGACGCTGGCGGCGATCGCGGCGTTCAAGCCGAAAGCCCTGGCGCCGGGGCGCGGCGGCGCGCTGGTCGGCACCGCCAAGGTGGAAGAAGCCCTTGCCCTCACCAGCGATTTTCTCAGCAGCACGTTTCGCCCGGTCGCCGAGGTCGCCGCGCGCGGCGGTTCGCTGAAAGAAGCGATGGCCGCGTGCCGCGCCGAATGCGATGCCAAATTCGCGTCCTACGCCATCTACGAACATTGCCTGCCGTTCAACGTGGCGCGCGCCTATGACGAGGCACTCGGCATCGACACGCCGCGAATCTGGACGGCCGAGCGCGATAGGGAGATGTGGGCGGCGCTGCAAGGATAGAGAAAGCAAACGCGGGAGGGGAAAAATGGCGCGCTTCGCCTATGCACCGTTTCCGTATCGCACGCCGCCGGAACTTTCCGGCGGTCGCACGGGGCCCGCGCCGGTGGCGATTGTCGGCGCCGGCCCGGTGGGCCTCGCGGCGGCGATCGATCTCGCTCTGCACGGCGTGAAAGTGGTGATTCTTGACGATAACGACACCGTCTCCACCGGCTCGCGGGCGATCTGCTGGTCGAAGCGGAGCCTGGAGATTTTCGACCGGCTCGGCATCGGCGAACGGATGGTGGCCAAAGGCGTGACCTGGCAGGTCGGCAGGCTGTTCCACCGGGACCGGGAAATCTACGCCTTCGATCTGCTGCCCGAGCAAGGCCACAAGATGCCGGCCTTCATCAACCTCCAGCAATATTACGTCGAACATTATCTGGTCGAGCGCTGCGCCGATTTTCCCGATCTGATCGATCTGCGCTGGAAAAACAAACTGATCGGTGTGGCCCGGCGCAAGGACGGCGTGGTGGCTTCGGTCGAAACGCCGGATGGCACCTATGACCTCGCCGCCGACTGGCTGATCGCCTGCGACGGCGCCCGCTCGCGCACGCGGGAATTGCTCGGTCTCGATTTCGCCGGGCAGGTCTTCGAGGATCGCTTCCTGATCGCCGATGTGGAAATGACGGCGGAATTTCCATCGGAAAGATGGTTCTGGTTTGATCCGCCGTTCCATCAGGGGCAATCAGCACTGCTGCATAAACAGCCTGACCATATCTACCGGATCGATCTTCAGCTCGGCCGCGATGCCGACCCGGAAGAAGAAAAAAAGCCCGAACTTGTGATTCCCCGGATTCAGGCGATCGTCGGCGACCGGGAATTCAGCCTCGACTGGGTTTCGGTTTACACATTCCAGTGCCGCCGCCTGGACCGCTTCGTCCATGATCGGGTGATTTTCGCCGGCGATGCCGCGCATGTCGTCTCGCCGTTCGGCGCGCGCGGCGGCAATGGCGGTATCCAGGATGTCGATAACCTCGCCTGGAAACTCGCGATGGTGATTCATGGCAACGCTGATGCGGCGCTGCTCGCGAGCTACGATGAGGAGCGGATTCGTGCAGCGGACGAGAATATCCGCCATTCCGCGCGCGCGACCAATTTCATGACGCCGAAGAGCGACATGGAACGAATTTTTCGGAATGCGGCGATCGAGCTTGCCGCCGATCATGGATTTGCCCGCCGCATGGTGAATTCGGGCCGGCTGTCGCTGCCGTGCTCGCTCGCCGGATTGTCGCTGCAGACCGATGGACCGGATTGTGCCGGGGCCGCTCCCGGCCTGGTCTGCCCGGACGCGCCGGTGACCGGAGCCGATGGGCGAAATTCCTATCTCCTCGACCATCTCGGCGGCAGCTTCACCCTCCTGGCGATCGGCGATATCGAGGCGCCGTCAATTCCGGGACTCGACATCGTGCGGGTCGGCAAGCGGGGTTTCGCCGATCCCGAAGGGTTGGTCGCGGCCCGGCTCGGCCGCGATGTTCTTTATCTCGTCCGCCCCGACCAGCACATCGCCGCGCGGTTTGTAGCATCGACGCCGGAGGGCATCGCCGCCGCATTCGCGCGCGCCATCCGTATGAACCCGAAAAGAACCGAGGCAGCGGCATGATGGTTCCGATCGACCTTTCAACCGATCGCCTCGGCGGCCGGTCGGACGATGTTTACGCCGCCCTGCTGCACGCGCATGAGGGGCTCGATCCCGATGCGAGTGCGGCACTGAACGCGCGGCTGATCCTGATCCTCACCAATCTCGCCGGCGACCCCGACGCGGTGATCGCAGCGATCGCCGCTGCGGCAAAACGCTGAGGCGTCGATGTTTCGCTACAGCAGAAATCCGAGTTCGAGAACGCCGTAGAACTGTCCGGGTCCGCCCCGATCGGCGCCAAATCCCTGCCCCTGCGCATAGTGCGACAGATGAACATACGCCATCACCGGCCGCACGAAAACGTTTTTATATTGCCAGGTCGGGTTGACCTGAAAGCTCCAATAGGACACGCCGGCGCCGAAGCCGAACCAGTCGCCATAGATCGCCGCGTTGGCCCGATCCGCCTTGTCGGTGTTGCTGCCGACCCAGGCGATCTGGCTGCCGACCGACCATTGCTTGCTGACCTGATAGTCGGTGCTCAGAACCGCGCCCATGTAGCCATAGGTTTTCGCGGCGCCGACAACCGGGTCTTTCGGCGTCCATTGATACTGGACGTAAGGCTGCAGTGTCAGCTTGCCCACGACATAATTGATGCCGCCGCCCACCATGTTGCTGTTGTCGAAGGCGGAAGCCGCGGGTTTGCCGGCAATGATCGTCCTTCCGGCATTGAATCCACCGTAAAGATAAACATAGCTTGCCGGGTTCAGGGTATAGGTCAGCGCCGCCTGCACATAATTGAACTGCTTGGTATAGTAGCCATCGGAAAACTGGGCGTTCAGTGTCACCGGACCGTAACTGAAGTTCGCCTGCACGCCGCGTCCGGTGCCGATTTCGTCATATCCCGGACCGGAGAGAAAGAAATTTGGATTCTTCCAGTCCCGCCCATATTCGAACCCTTCGAGCGAGGTGAGCTTGCCGATCTCGATGCTGAAATGATCGCTCGGATTGAGCGACACCGCGGCAAAGTGAACGGGATCGGTATAGATCTGCCCGGCACGGGGCCGCGTATAGAGAATCTTGGGCGAATCGGCATAGCCGATCACCGGAAACGAATAGGCGCCGATCTCCACGTTGAACCGAACCAACCCCGACGGCTTGACGATATGAATTTGCGCATTGGCGATCGCCGCATTGGTCGGATTCTCGCGCCCGGAGCCATCCGGTATTGGATTGCTGACCACCGCGCCATAGCCGTCGATACCGCCGAGAACATCCCACGTTCCGAGCGGACCGAGATCGACCGGAATCGCTTGCGGTCCATTCATCGCGCGTGCCTCCGGCGCAGCCGCCAGAATCGCGCCAATACCCAGGCCACAAACTAACATCGAGTACATCAATTTCTTCATGTTTCATCGCTCCTTGGTTGTTTGGCGTCCCTGCTGGAAAGTCTTCTTTGTTATTCGGTCTCGTCTATTTGATGCCCAGTGCCTGTTCGGCGGCCGGCAGTGCTTTCTGGCCGGAAGCGGTCTTCACGCCCTTGAGCCAGCTTTGCAGAAGCTGCGGATGCTGCTTGAGATAATCCACCGCTTCATGTTTCGCGCTGACCTTTCCCTTGGCGACCGGCACCATCATCAAGTTTTCCATGGCGACGTTGAATTTCAGTTGCCCGAACAGATGCGCGAGATTCGGGCATTGTCGGGAAAATCCCGGACGCCCGAGCGTATAGACCGTCGCCTGGCCGTAATGCGGACCGAAATATGCGGCACCACCCTTGAGATAGGTGATATGGTAGCGCACGTTCATCGGATTGGGCTCCCAGGCGAGAAACGCGATCCACCGACGCCGGGCGACATCGCGCGAAACTTCCGACAACATGCCGACTTCGCTGGACGCGACTAGCTTCCAGCCCTTGAGGCCATCGGCATTCGCCGCGATCATCTTGCGGATATTCTGATCCGCCGGCGCTCCGGGACCAATTCCGTAGATTTTATGGTCGAATTTCGCGGCATGTTTGTTCAGATCGGATATGTTGTGAACGCCAGCGGCGGCCACATATTCGGGGACCGCCAGGGTAAATTTGGCGCCGCTCAGATTGGTGCCCAGACGCTCGAAACCGCCTTGATAGGATTTGACGAAGTGCTTCTGGGCCGGCATCCAGTTGCCTTGAAACACGTCGATCTGCTGGTTCTTGAGTGCCTGATAGATGATCGGCACCGCCAGATGTTCGATTTTCTGATGGTAGCCAATCGCATCCAGAACTGTTCCCGCGAGCGCGTCGGTGACGCGGATATCGGTCCAGGATGGCTGGCCCATTTTCACCACTTTGCAGGACGCGGGATCGGCCCGCGCCGTCACGGTTATCAACATCGCAACGTTGATGGCACCAAGCCAAACCAGAGTCCGATATTGTCTCGGCATGATCTTCATCCTTTCAGGTTTTCGTGACTTTCGGAAAGCGCGCGCGGCTCTCAAGCTCGCCGAGCTTCAGGTGATTGCGCATATATTGTTCCGAGGCATCGGTGACGGGCTGGAAATCCCAGTGCCGATACCGTCCTTTGCGCAAGGCATCGTTGATGAACCGGCGTCGCTTCTGGCTCGCCAGCACGTCGGCATGGATCGCGGGCAGATCCCAGCGGTGGCCGACCTCGTTGCGAAACGCCGCGACCAGTTCGGCATGGTCGGGGCTATGCGCGAGATTGACCACCTCGTCGGGATCGGCGCGCAGATCGAACAACTGATCGGGGTCGGCCGGCGAATGGATGAATTTGAATGCACCCCGCCGGATCATCACGATCGGCGCGACAGCACCTTCGCCCATATATTCGCCGAAAACCCCGTCGTGCCCGTCATCGCCCGAAAGATGCGCGAGCAGCGACCTGCCATCGACCGGTACGCCATAATCCAATGTCCGGCCACCCTGCGCGATATCAACGAGCGTCGGCAGTATATCCACCGACGACACCGAAGCGGTGACGGTTGCCGGGAGGAACCGTCCCGGCGCGTGCACGATGAGCGGTATCCGGCACGCATTCTCGAAAAACGTCATCTTGTACCAGAGACTGTGCTCACCGAGCATTTCGCCGTGATCGGCGGTGACCATGGTGACGGTCCGCTCCATCAGGCCGCATTGCCGCATCGTGTCGAGCAGAAAACCGATCTGGTCATCGACATAGGAAATCGCGGCATAATAGGCATGGCGCGCATCGCGGATATTGTCCTCGCTCACCGGCTCGCGATCCATATTGGAAACGTACCGGAGCCGTCGCGAATGCGGGTCGAGATCGGCGGCAGCGGGACGAATCCGCGGCATGTCGATCTCGACCGGCTTGTAGCGGTTCCAGTATTCCTCGGTCATCGCGAACGGGTCATGCGGATGGGTCAGCGACACGACCATGCAGAATGGCCGGTCGTCGTCGTCGCGCGCCAGGTCGAACAATTTCCGGCGCGCGCTGAAAATCACCTCATCGTCGAAATCCATCTGGTTGGTGCGCACGCACAGGCCGGCGTCGCGCACCGAACTCATGTCGTGATACCAGTCGGGCCGCGTGTCGAAGTCGCTCCAATCGGGAGTCCAGCCAAAATCGGCCGGGTAGATGTCGGTGGTCAGGCGCTCCTCGAAGCCGTGCATCTGGTCCGGCCCGCAGAAATGCATCTTGCCCGAAAGAATCGTGCGATAGCCGGCATTGCGCAGATGATGCGCGAAGGTGGGCAGGGTCGCCTGAAATTCGACGGCGTTGTCATAGGCGCCGATCGCCGATGGCATCCGGCCGGACATGAAGACATAGCGCGACGGCCCGCAGAGCGGGCTGTTGCAATAGGCGTTGGCGAAGATCACGCCGGTTTCGGCCAGCGCATCGATATGCGGCGCCTTGGCGACGCGGTTGCCATAAGCGGGCAGGGCGGCCGCGCCAAGCTGGTCCGCCATGATGATCAGAATATTGGGCTTGCGTTCAGGTCGCGCAGTCGGCACTCTTGGATGCTCCCGTTTGTCGAAATCCGGCTCAAACCGGAATGCTGAAGACAAAGCAGGAATGTTTGAAGACAGAATCTCCTAATGGTTCGTATTCGCATGACTAATGGCAACTGGCGTTTGATCTTGCCTTCTCTTGCCGTTTTCGAAGCGGCGGGACGGCATCTCAATTTCAGCGGCGCGGCGCGGGAGCTCGGCACCACGCAACCGGCGGTCAGCCATCACATGTCATGGCTGGAAACCGAACTCGGCTGCCTTTTGTTTCGCCGCCTGCATCGCGGCGTCAGCCTGACGCCGGAAGGCCGCGTCCTGTTCGACGCCGTCAGTTCGAGTCGCCAGGCGATCGAGCATGCGTTGACCGAAATCCACAACCGCTCCGGCCGGAAACTCGTCAACATCGCCACCGATTACGGCTTCGCCGGCGATTGGCTGATTCCGCATCTTGCCGCGCTCCCCTCGTCGGTTTCTGATGTCGAAGTGCGGATCGTAGCCTCTCAGTCCGCGATCGACCCCCGAACCGAAGCGGCCGATTTCGTCATTCTGCTGGGCTCGGGGCAATGGCCGGGCTGTGTTAGCACATTGTTGTTTCGCGAAACCGTCTATGCGGTTGCCAGCCCGCTTTTCCTTGCCAAATGCGGGCCGGTGAAAAATGCCGCCGAGCTGGCCCGGTTGCGGCTGCTGCATCTTGAAAGCCGCGACCGCTGCCCCTGGCTGACCTGGAGCGGCTGGTTCGCCGGCCACGGCGTCGCGTTGAATTCGCGCCAGGGCGATTTCTTTTTCAATACCTACTCGCTGGTCCAGCAGGCGGCGATCGCGGGGCAAGGTATCGCGCTCGGCTGGCGACCATTGATCGACCATGCGATCCATGCAGGGCTTCTCGTTCCGGTTCTGGATCAGCCGGTCTCCACCGACATGGGATATTACCTGGTGGAAGGCGCGAACCGGTCAACCCCGCCGGCTTTCGCCCGGTTTCGGGACTGGCTGGTGGCCGAATGCGCGCGCGCAGGCGCCGGGCCGCGCGCGAAATCTACCAGCGAAACCCCTCGGAAGCCTGACGGCGTGCGTCAATCGGGCTAACGCCGTAGCGGCTGCGGAATGCCCGCGCAAAGGCCGAGGCGGACCCGAAGGCATAGGCAGCGGCGGTTTCGGCGACACTGTTGCGCGTCTGCTGCAACATGCGCCGCGCCGCCGCGAGCCGCAGGTTGAGATAGTATCCGTAAGGCGACATGCCGAGCTGTGCATGAAACCGCAACTGCAGATTCCGCACCGACAATCCCGCCTGCCGGGCGATGGTCTCGATCGGCAGCGGCTCGGTCAGGCTGGTTTCCATGAAGCCGATGGCCCTGGCCAAAGCCGGGTCCTTGGTTTTCAGCTCGCCGGCCAGGACGATGTGCTGTGGCTGCTGCGCGATGGTCTTCTGGTCGTAGATGAAGATGCTGGCGGCATCCAGCGCCAAAGCGAGGCCGTGTCGCGCGCGGATCATGTCCAGGATCATGTCGAGGGTTGGCGCGGCGCCGCCGGTCGTGCAGCGCCCGCGATCGATCACATAGCGCTCGTTGACCACGTCCACGGCGGGAAATGCCGCCGCGAATTCCTCGATATCCTCCCAATGGGTGGTGGCGCGGCAGCCGTCAAGCAAACCGGCTTTCGCGAGCACCCAACTGCCGGATTCGATTCCGCCCAGCAGCATGTCGCGCCGCGCCAGGCGCCGCAGGCTGGAGGTCAGGCCCGCGGCGTGGCGCCGCGCACCGAAAGCGGCCACGACGAACAGCGCGTCGCGTATCTCATCGGTGGCAAATTTTCCTTCGACCACGATGGGAATCCCGGAACTGGTCGGCGGCGACGCACCATCGGTGGACAGCAGCCGCCAGCGATACAGCTCCCGGCCCGATGCCCGGTTCGCGGCGCGCAGCGGTTCGATCGTCGCGGCGAGCGACATCAGCGAAAAATCCGGCAGGACCAGAACGTCGATATGACAGATCCTGCCTTCGGCCGATGCGAATAGTCTTGACCAGTCCGACATGGATTTCCGTGAACGGAACGTAGAACTACCGAATTCGTATCAAGATTTTCGCTTTTTGTATAGCATGTTATGCGCACCCGAGACAAGCTTTGCGCGGGAATTTATCGCGGCGACAACGCCGCCTGTTAGGGAACGATCTGCCATGAACTGGGATATTTTCATTACCTGTGCCGTCACCGGCTCTGGCCTCACGGCCGACAGGAGCGAGCACATCCCGATCACCCCGAAGCAGATCGCCGATTCAGCCATCGAAGCGGCGAGGGCAGGGGCCGCGATCGCCCATATCCATGTGCGCGATCCCGCAACCGGCGCGCCGTCGCGCGACCCGGCCCTGTACCGGGAGGTTGTGCAGCGGGTGCGCGACTCGGAAACCGACGTGGTGCTGAACCTCACCGCCGGCATGGGCGGCGATCTCGTTCTCGGCGGCACCGATTGCCCGCTTCCGCTCGATCCGGCCAAGACGGACATGGCCGGCTCGGACGAAAGGCTGGCGCATGTCGCGGAACTGCTGCCGGAAATCTGCACGCTCGACTGCGGGTCGATGAACTTCGCCGAAGGCGACTACGTCATGACCAACACGCCGGCAATGCTCCGCGCCATGGCGCGGCGTGTGCAGACGCTCGGCGTGCGGCCGGAAATCGAAGTGTTCGACACCGGACATCTGGTTTTGGCAAAGCAACTGGTCAGCGAAGGGCTGATCGACGATCCGGTGATGATTCAGCTCTGCATGGGAATCCCCTACGGTGCCCCGAACGACATGGCCACCCTCCAGGCGATGGTGCAGAACCTGCCGGCCGGTTGCGTGTTCTCGGCCTTTTCGATCGGCCGGATGCAACTCCCCTATGTCGCGATGGCGGCGCTTGCCGGCGGCAATGTCCGCGTCGGGCTGGAGGACAATATCTGGCTGAACCGAGGTGTCAAAGCGACGAACGGCCAGCTTGTGGAACGCGCCGCGACGACATTGCGCGCCATGGGCGCGCGTCTGCTGGGTCCGGCCGAGGTGCGCCGCAAGCTGCGCCTGCGGAACCCGGCGGTCCAGGGAGCGGTAGCATGAGCGATATCCGAACCGCCGCGGTGATCGGCGCGGGCGTGATCGGTGCGGGATGGGCCGCGCGCTTCGTGCTGAACGGCATCGACGTTATCGTTCACGATCCCCACCCGGAGGCCGAGCGCCGCACCCGCGACGTGCTGGCGAATGCCGAGCGTTCCCATGCCCGCCTGACCATGGCGCCGAGCGGCCGGCAGGGAACGCTGCGTTTCGCCCCATCGATCGCGGAGGCCGTCGCCCAGGCTGATTTTGTGCAGGAAAGCGCGCCGGAACGCGAGGACGTCAAGAAAGCCCTGCTCGCCGAAATCGACGCCAGGGCGCGCCCCGATGTGCTGGTGTGCTCGTCCACTTCCGGCCTGCTGCCGAACCGCCTGCAAATGGACATGAAATACCCGGACCGTTTCCTGGTCGGGCACCCGTTCAACCCGGTCTATCTCCTGCCGCTGGTCGAATTGTGCGGCGGCAAACGGACCGCCGCCGATGCCATCACCCGCGCGCGCGAATTCTATAACGGGATCGGCATGCGGCCGCTCGTGGTCCGCAAGGAGATCGACGGCTTCATCGCGGACCGTCTGTTAGAGGCGCTGTGGCGCGAGGCGCTCTGGCTGGTGCATGACGACATCGCCACGGTCGAAGAGATCGACGATGCGATCCGCTTCGGCGCCGGTCTGCGCTGGGCCTTCATGGGCACCTTCCAGCTTTACCGCCTCGCCGGCGGCGAGGACGGAATGCGTCATTTCATGGCGCAGTTCGGTCCCGCCCTGCAATTGCCCTGGAGCAAGCTGACCGATGTGCCGGAATTGACCGATGCGTTCATCGACAAAATCGCCAGGCAATCCGACGCCCAGGCCGGCGGCGCTCCGCTTCGCGACGCGGAACGCAAGCGCGACGATTGCCTGGTGGCGATCATGCAGGCGTTGAAAACCCAGGACTATGCCGCCGGTGCGGTATTGGCAGGCTACGAAGAGAAACTCTTCACCGCGGCGCATGAAGACGCCGGTGCTGAGCGCGAGACCGATCCGACCCAGCCTCTGCAATTGCACACCGGCCGCGTGCTCCCCGAATGGGTGGACTACAACAACCACATGACCGAAAGCCGCTACCTGCAAATATTCGGCGACAGTTCCGACGCGCTGTTCCACTCCATCGGCATCGATGGCGACTACCACGCATCCGGCTTCAGCTATTACACGGTGGAGACGCATATCGTTCATCGACGCGAAATCGCCGGTCTTGAACCGTTCTATACCACCACGCAAATCCTCGATGCCGACCCGAAGCGCCTGCACGTGTTTCATCGCCTGCATCACGGCCGATCGCATGATTTACTGGCCAGCGCTGAACAAATGCTGCTGCATGTCGATACGCGGCAGAGCCGTGCCTGCCCCGCGCGCGCCGACATCCACGAACGGGTCATCGCCCTGCGTGACGCGCATGTCCACCTGGAACGGCCCGAGCAGGCCGGACGGCATGTCGGCGTGATGACCGCGCCTGAGATCGCGGCGCCCTAACACCATCCGGCTCGCCTGCGACAGGTCCGAGCCATCGCGAACGAAAAAGAGAGAAAAATGCAGGAAACCGTCCATCATATCGCCGGTCGCCCGAGTCCGACCGCCAGCCGGTCCAATCTGGTCGAAGCCCATTCGATCGATTACATTCCGCTGAAAGAACGTCATGGCAAGGTCTGGCATCTGTGGCCGGTCTGGTTCACCGGCGATGCCCATCTCGCGACCCTCGCGACCGGCGTGCTGGGTCTGTCGATGGGGGCCAACCTGATCTGGACGATCATCGCGATCGTTCTCGGCTGCGCGTTCGGCACGTTCTTCATGGCATTCCACTCGACGCAGGGTCCGCAGCTTGGCCTGCCGCAGATGATCCAATCGCGGCCGCAATTCGGCTATATGGGCGCCTTGCTGGTCTGGATCATCGCGCTCGTCTGCTATATCGGGTTCAATGCGTTCAATCAGTTGCTCGCCGGCCAGACGATTCATCAACTGACCGCCGTTAACACAAAGTTATCGTTTTCGGTCTTCACCATCGTTTCGATCGTCATCGCAATCATCGGCTATGATTGGATTCATAGGGCGCAGCGGCTGATATCGTTCATCATGATCGCCGTTCTGGTGGTTTTCACCGTCGGCGTCAGCGCCTATGCCGGATTTCCCGGACACGCATTCGATCTGGCGTCCTTTCGGTCCATCCCGTTCCTCGCCGAATTTTTCGCGGCGGCGGCCTATCAGTTGAGCTGGGCGATCTACGTTTCCGACTATTCGCGATATCTGCCGCCCGATGTCGGCGTTCGCGCGTCATTCTGGTGGACCTATCTCGGCGCCTTGATCGGCGGCGCCTGGATGATGATCGTCGGCGCGCTCGCCGCAGCCCTGGCGCCCAAGGTCGATGTCGCGCAAGCCGTCCTCCACGCGGGAAATCTGATATTTCCGGGGTTTGGCGTCATCGTTCTCGTCGCCTCGTTTCTTGGTCTGATCACCATCACCGGTCTCAATTTTTACGGCGGCTCATTGACGCTGCTCAGCGCGGTCGATTCGTTCAAGCCGGTGAAAACCAGCGTGAAGACCAGAATTATCAGCGTGCTCGCGGTCGCGGTCGCGGCAACCGCGATCGCCTTCATGGCCTCGGGGAATTTCATGACCGGATTCGGTAATTTCCTGACAATTCTGCTGTATCTGTTCACGCCGTGGACGGCGATCAATCTCGTCGATTTCTATTTCGTCCGGCACGGAATGTACTCGATCCGCGAAATTTTCAATCCAAAGGGCATGTATGGCCGCTGGAACTGGCGCGGCCTGGTCGCCTACGCGATCGGCTTCGTCGTCATGATCCCGTTTTTCAGCACCGGCATCTATACCGGGCCGATCGCCCACATGCTGGGCGGCGCAGATATTTCGATGCTCGTCGGCCTGCCGGTTTCCACCATCGTCTACCTTCTCGCGTGCCGTTCCCTGAACCTCGCCGCCGAGCGGCGCCTGGTGGAGCGCGCCGATGCGAGCCTGGAGCCGGTGGTCGCGAAACGAAGCCACGCGCCAGCAATGGCCGACGCCAAATGACGACAGTGTGATCGGAACGCGACTTTCCAATTTATACCGGCCACTATTGTAATAATGTCGGCTATTGTGGATGCGGAAGACTTCCCTTCGTGTGCTGGGGGGATTGTGTGTCATGACGCCCGCTATATATCAGTCCGTGCATCCAAACACTTGTCGAACTGTGTTTTTTGGTCGGGCCTGCGGGATCGGCAGCCCGGCAGGCCCGGTCTCCGAACGATCGGGCAGTTCGCTCGCCAAACCGCACGCCCTTATTCCCTGGAACCAACGCCCCGTGTCGCCCATGCCCCAGCCCAGAACCACTCCGAGCCTTCCCGCATCGGCAGACGCCAATTGGCGCGCCATGGTGGCGCCCTATCTGAGGCCGGATGCGCGGCGTGCGCTGATCCAGTTGGTGAACACCGGATTGCCGTTCCTTGCGGTAATGGCGAGCATGTTCGTGGCGCTGGACCATGGAATCCTGGCGGCGGCGCTGCTGTTTCCCGTCGGTGCGGTGTTGCTGGTGCGGTTGTTCATGTTCCAGCATGACTGCGGACATGGCTCGTTCTTCGCGGCGCGCTGGGCGAACGATCTGCTTGGCTGGGTGCTGGGTGTGCTGACCCTGACGCCATACACGTCCTGGCGCGGCAGTCACGCGATCCACCATGCCAGTGCGGGCAATCTGGACCGCCGCGGCATCGGCGACGTCACCACGCTGACGCTGCCCGAATATCTGGCCCTGCCGAAATGGCGGCGACTTGCCTATCGGCTCTACCGGCATCCTCTGGTGATGTTCGGTATCGGCCCCATCTGGCTGTTCTTCATCTGCAATCGTATCCCGGCCGGCAATCCCCGGCGCCGCTGGCGGGACTGGCTGAGTATCATCGGCACCGACGCGGCTCTGGCCGCCATGCTGGCCACGCTGGTGCTGACCCTCGGGCCGGCGGCGGTGCTGCTCGGCTGGCTGCCGGTCATGCTGCTGGCGGCCTCGATCGGGGTCTGGCTGTTCTATATCCAGCACCAGTTCGAGGACGCGTACTGGGAGCCCCGGTCGCGTTGGGATTTCCGCGCGGCGGCGCTGCAGGGCGCCTCGTTCTACGACCTGCCGCGCGTCCTGCACTGGATGACCGGCAATATCGGGTTTCATCACATTCACCATCTTTCCAGCAGAATTCCGAATTACCGGCTGCGCGAATGCCACGAGGCAAATCCCGCCTTCCAGGCAGCACCTCGGCTGACCTTGCGCGCCAGCCTGAAATGCGCGCGCCTTGCTTTGTGGGACGCGGAACGGCGCAAGCTGGTGCCGTTCGGGGCGTGACATCGCGGGGAATTTTGCCGCCGAATCGCTCGGAATAATCCTCTTGCGCGCAAACGATCCCGAATG
Source organism: Acidiphilium sp. AL (assembly GCF_025499445.1). NCBI lineage: Bacteria > Pseudomonadati > Pseudomonadota > Alphaproteobacteria > Acetobacterales > Acidocellaceae > Acidiphilium > Acidiphilium sp. AL. The sequence goes on along the minus strand of NZ_JAIMBZ010000010.1, from coordinate 49,576 downwards.
CAGGATGCCGCAAACATCAGGAGGAGATCGCCATGGCCTTGCGCGCGGAAATCCCCGTCACCGAACTGCTCAAGAACGATCCGAAGAACTGGGGCCGCTGGGGTGCGGAGGATGAGGTCGGCAGCCTGAATTTCCTGACCCAGGCGGAGGTTCTGCGCGGCGTTCAGGCGGTGAAGCAGGGCAAAACCTTCACCCTCCAGGTAATGATGGGCCATCCAAAGGGCGATCCGGTCTGGCCCGGCCGCGCCCAGCCGGTGCGCGTCAACGTGATGGACAAGGGGCATTATCTATGCGGCAAGGGCCCGGTGTTTCCCGGCCACGCCGAATACGCCGACGATATGCTCATCATGTATCTGCAAGGCTCGACGCAGTATGACGCGCTCGGCCATGTCTGGTGCGACGACACGCTCTATAACGGCTACGACGCGCGCACCACCGCCGGCAAAATGGAAAAAGCCAGCGTCCTGCCGATCGCCGAACGCGGCGTCGCCGGGCGCGGGATATTGATCGACATCGCCCGCCATCGCGGCAAACCCGTGCTCGATCGTGGCGAGACGTTCACCCATGAGGACGTTCTCACCGCCGCCAAGGCTCAAGGCTGCACCATCGAGAAACACGATATTCTACTGATCCGCACCGGCTGGATCGGCTCGTTCTACGATCGCGACAAGACCGAATTCTACAAGGATTTCATCGAGCCCGGCCTCACCTATTCGCCGGCACTGGTCCAATGGTTTCATGAAATGGAGATTCCCAACCTCGTCACCGACACCATCGCCAACGAGGTCACCGCCGATCCGGTTTCCGGCGTGGTCCTGCCGCTGCATAACGCGCTGATGCGCAATCTCGGCATCACCTTCACCGAAATCGCCGCGCTCGACGCGCTGGCCGAGGATTGCGCGAAGGACGGCCAATGGAGTTTTCTCTACACCGCCGCACCGTTGAAGGTCGCGGGTGGCACCGGCGCGCCGGTCAATCCGGTGGTGATCAAATAGGCGGCGGCCATGAGCGTTCCCGCGAGCGTCTATGACGACAAACCCTGGCTCGGCCTGTATGATCCCGGCCAGCCCGAAACCTTGACCCAGGATTATACCGATGCGCTGGCGATGTTCCGCTCAGCCGTCGTCCGCGCGTCCAACCGCCCGGCGATCCTGTATTTCGATGCCGCGATCACCTATGCCGAACTGGATCGTCTGAGCGATTCTCTTGCGACTTTCCTGATCGAACGCGGTTTCGCGAAAGGCGACCGCTTCGCGATCTATCTGCAGAACGTGCCGCAATTCGTCATCGCCATCGTCGCGGCCTGGAAAGCCGGCGGCATCGCGGTCGCGGTCAACCCGATGAACCGCGTGCGCGAAATCGGCGTGCTGTTCGCCGATTGCACACCGCGCGCGGTGATCTGCCATGGCTCGACCTATGAACAGACCGTCGCGGCGCTCGATCCAGCGCTCCGCCCGCAAATCGTCATCACCACCAGCGCGCTTGCCTTCCAGACCCGCAACGATCCGCGCCTGTTCGCAGAGGTCAAGCCCGGACGCGTCGCCCACACGGCCGATTTCGAAACCGTCATGGCCGAAGCAGGCAAGCCCACCCCGCCGCCACGATCCGGCGCGGACGACATCGCCTTCCTGGTCTATACCTCCGGCACCACCGGCGTGCCGAAAGGGGCGATGAGCACCCATGGCAACGTGACGTTCAACGCCCAGACCTATCGCGACTGGATCGGCCTGGATGAGGGCGCGCCGCTCCTTGGCATCGCGCCCTTGTTCCATATCACCGGGCTGATCGGCCATGTGGCGGCGGCCTTCATCACCGCCGCCCCGCTCATCCTCGCCTATCGGTTCGAGGCGGGCGTGATGCTCGATGCGATCGAGGAACACAAAGCCGCCTTCACCATCGGCGCGATCACCGCCTTCATCGCGATGATGAACCATCCGAGCGCGGTGCCGGCGAAACTCGGAACGCTCACCAAAATCTATTCCGGCGGCGCGCCGATTCCGCCCTCCGTGGTCGTCGCGTTCCGGGAAAAATTCGGCCACTACATCCATAACGGCTATGGCCTGACCGAGACCAATTCGCCTTCGCATGTCGTGCCGCTGTCGCGCGAGGCGCCGGTCGATCCCGCTTCCGGCGCGCTGGCCATCGGCGTGCCGGTCTATAACACCACCTCGTGGATCTGTGATGACGACGGCAAACCCGTGCCGATCGGCGAGGTCGGCGAAATCGTCACCCAGGGCCCGATGGTGGTCCCCGGCTACTGGAACAAACCCGACAAGACAGCCGAAGCGATCCGCGCCGGGCGGTTCCACACCGGCGATGTCGGCTTCATGGACCGGCAGGGCTGGTTCTACCTGGTCGATCGCAAGAAGGACATGATCAACGCCGCCGGCTACAAGGTCTGGCCGCGCGAGGTCGAGGATGTGCTCTACACCCACCCCTCGGTGCGTGAGGCCGCGGTGGTCGGCGTGCCGGATTCCTATCGCGGCGAGACGGTCAAGGCGGTGATCAGCCTGAAACCCGGCGCCACGACCACGCCGGAAGCCATCATCGCCTTCTGCAAGGAGCGTATGGCCGCCTATAAATACCCGCGGGAGGTCGCGATCATCGACGATCTGCCGAAAACCGTCACCGGCAAAATATTGCGCCGAGAATTGCGCGGTTGATCAACATCCATGTTGAACAACTTGTAGTTGAATTGTAACCTGCCTCCCATCAGCGGAGGCAGGCATGAGCGGAACGTTGCAGATCGTCGGGCCGGGCGAGGTCGAGTTGATCGAGGGTGTCGCCACCACCTCGCTCGATCTGCTGCCGCCCGGCGGCATCGCCCTGGCCGATTCTAACCCTGCTGCAAGCGTTTCTGTCACCCTGCAAAGCCCGGCCGCGCTGTCGGCCAGCAGCGCGGGCGGCGCGACGATTTCCGGCGTGTCCGGCAACCTGACCATCTCCGGCGCCCTCGCCGCGGTGAATGACGCGCTCGCCAACCTGTCGATTTCCGGCACCGCGCCGGGCACCACCACGATCGCGATTGCGGCGAGCGACGGCACGCTCGGCACCACGGCCACGCTCGCAGTGCAGACCGTGCCGGACGCGCCGCCCGCCTTCGTCGCACCGCCGTCAAGCCTCGCCCTCACCGCCGGAATCGCCACGCCGCTCGGTCTCACCCTCGCCGACGGTGCGGCGTCGGCGCTCGGTGTGCTGGGCGCGGCCCCGGAATCGCTCACCGTCACGCTGATCGCGAGCAGCGGTGACTTATTGCTCGACCCTTCGGCATTTCCGGGCATCGCGATCGTCGGCGATGCCACCGATGCGATCACCCTGTCCGCGACCTCCGCCGATCTTGCCGGGCTGAACGCCGCCCTTTCCGCCATCGCGCTGGAGGCGCCGTCCGGCGGCACGTTCGAATACATCGCGCGGCAGACCGGCGGGCCGCTGACCGCGACCGTCACCTCGGGCAGCCTGACCTATGCCGCGTCGGGCAGCATCGCCGCGAGCACCGAAACCTGGTCGGGCGGCGCAGGGGACTGGCAAAATCCGGCCGATTGGTCGGGCGGCGCGGCACCCGGTCTCGGCAGCACGGTGACCATCGGCAATGGCGCGACACTCGAAGGCGACGGCGTCGCGGCGCAAATCTCGCTCGCGGCGAATGCCTCGGTGGTTCTCGACGCCGCGATCGGCGTCGGCTCCGCCGATCTTGCCGCCGGCGGCACTCTCGCGATCATTGGTGGCAGCTTCAACGCGGGCGGCGTCACTCTCGGTCCGGCCGGCGCGCTGATCGATTTCGGCGCCCTGGTGCTGGAGGGGCTGGACGCGCAGGGCACGGCGCTGCTGCCCAATGGTGCGGTGCTTGGCGGCCCGGTCGCGGTGCAACAAGGTGGGTTGATCGACTTTGCCGGGCTGGTGCAGGTGGATTCGGCGGCGGCGACGACCGGCCTCATCGCTATTTCGCTGGATGCCGGCGCCACCATCGAGGGCGCCGGCACGCTGATCGCCGGCAATTTCAGCGAATCCGAAAACATCGCCGGCCCAGGCACCATCCTCGCCCGCGGCCCCGCGCCGCTCACCGTCTCGGCGGGCAGCCTCGGCGGCGGCGCGCATCTGGTCATCGCCCCCGGCGCGGTGCTGGAACTCGGCGCGATCTCGCCCTTGTTCGGCGTGTTTAACCCGACGCCGATCAGCGTCGATGGCTCGGCGACCATCAGTTTCGCACCCGGCGCGAGCGACGCGCGGGATCGCGGCCCCTATGCCAGCGCGCTGGGCGAGCAGGGCGGCGTGCTGGTGCTCGACAATCCCGGCCATTTTTCCGGCACCATCGACAATTTCGCCCCCGGCGACCGCATCGTATTCGGTACCCTGACCAGCCTGTCGGTGTTCGACGTCACCGGCACCTCCTTCGAGGTTTCGGGCGTGAACGCGGCGGGCCAGACCGAGATCGTGACAATCCACGCCAGCTACGCCAGCGGATCGAGCCCGGCGATCGAAACCGACGCCGCCGGCAATCCGGTGATCGGCCTGCGCGCCACCGGCGCCGCCCTCACCGTGAACGACACCCCGGCCACCAGCGCGGAAATCGACGCGGTCGGCGGCTTCGCCACGCCGATCGAGGGGCTCGGCCTGATCGTGCCGAGCAACGGCGGCGCCGGGCTGGTCCTCACCATCGCCCCGGTTACCGGGCTGATCGCCGAGTCGGGCGGTGCAGCGACCGCCTCGCTCACCCTGACCGCCGCGACCGCGCTCGCGCTGAACGCCGATCTCGCGGCGCTCGCCTATACGTCGCGGGGCAGCGGTTCGGGCGATACGCTGCGCTTTACCGGCGGCGGCGGGCTCGCCGGCTTCACCGCCGCGATCGGCGTCGCTGTCACCGCCCCGGCCACCCTCGGCTTCGATGGCGCCAGCGGCGCCGGGTTCGGCGCCGACGATGCCTGGCAGGGCGGCGTCGCCCCCGCGAACGGCGATCTGGCGGTGCTCGGCACCCATGCCGGCGGCCCGGACATCGTCACCGGACCGGGAGTCGCGGGCGAGGTTTCCATCGGCGGAGCTTACGATCTTGCCGGGGTTTTCGATCTGCCCGGCCTGGCCGGCACCGCGCTCGACATCGGTTCCGGCGCGACGGCGCTGTTCGACGCCAACGCCGTCGTCACCCTCGGCGGCGCGGCCATGATCGGCGATGTAACGGGCGCGGGCACTCTGGGCGTCGCCGGAACCCTGGTTGGCGATATCACCGTCGGTGGCGCGGCGCGGGCGGCCGGCAGCCTGCTCGATGTCACCGGCAGCGTCTCGGGTTCCAGCCTCGCGATCGGCACCGAAGCGCCGGCAACGGCCGATGTCGCGGGAACGCTGGGTTTCGCGGCCACCACGCTCGGCGGCGCGGCCGGCTCCGGCGCGATCCTCGCCGCCGGCACCGCATCGCTCGGCCTCGGCGCGCTCGATATCGCGAACGGTACGCTGTCCCTCGCCGGCAGCGCCATCGCGACCGCTGGTTCCACTACCCTCGCCGCTGGGTTGCTGGCCATTGGACCCGAAACTGGCCTCACCGCCGGCACGATCGCGATCGGAGTTGCCGCGACGCTGGATCTCGCGGGACATCTCGCCGCCTCGGTACTCGATGCCTCCGGCGCGGCAACCATCGCGGGCGGTGTGGCATCGCTCGCCGGCGCGGTCAGCCTCGGCTCCGGTGCAATGCTCGATTTTGCCGCCGGCACGCTTGCCGCCGCGAGCCTCACCGTCGCCTCCGGCGCCACCCTCACTGGTTCCGGCGCGATCGGTGCCGCCGCGACCGGCGTGTCGCTCATTCCGATCGATGCCGCCGGCATGCTCGAAGCCGAGGGCGGCACACTGATCCTGGGCGGCGATCTCGCCGGCGATGCGGCCATCGCGGCGAACGCGGTGCTCGATCTGGTGGGCGGCGCATCGGGCGGCACCATCGGTTTCGCCGGGACCGATCCCGCGCAGTTCGCGCTTGCCACCGGCTCGGGCCAGCCATCCCCGACAGTCTCTGGCGACGGCCATGGCGGCAGCCTGATCACCGCCGGCGGCGCGATGCCGTGTTTCACGCGCGGCACGATGCTGCTCACCCCGGACGGCTACCGGACGGTGGAAAGTCTCCGGCCGGGAGACAAGCTTGTCACCATCGGCGGCATCGCCCGGCGCGTCGCCTGGATCGGCTGGCGCAGCCTCGATCTCGCGACCGATCCTTCGGTGGACGCGTTGCGCCCGGTGGCGATCGCGCCGGGCGCCTTCGGGCCGGGCCGGCCGGGCCGCGTGCTCGCCGTCTCGCCGCTGCACGCCATTTTCGTGCAGGACGCGCTGATCCCGGCGATATTGCTGGTCAACGGCGCCACCATCACCCGCGACGCGGCGGCCTTCGCCGTCACCTATTATCATGTCGAGCTCGACCGGCACGATATCGTGCTCGCCGAAAACCTGCCCGCCGAAACCTATCGCGACAACGGCAATCGCGGCCGCTTCGCCGAATCCCTCGGCGTGCCCGGCGCATTCCTGCCCGCCTGCGCCGAACTGATGCTCGGCGGCACGCCGCTCCGCGCCGCCCGCATTGCACTGCACCGGCGCGCGCTCGCGTTGGGCTATGAAATCGTCCATGGCACCCGGCTCGACGCCGCGATCGGCGCGGATATCGTCGTCGCCCGGCGGCGCGGCACGCGCATGATCTTCGATCTGCCGAACCCCACAAACCGGATCGCGCTGCGCACCGCGTGCGGCGTCCCGGCCGAAACCGATCCGGCATCCGAGGACCGCCGCCGCCTCGGCGTCTGCGCGGGCGCGGTCCGCGCCGATGGGCGCATCGTCGCCGCCGAAACCGGCGCCGGATGGCATCCGCGCGCCCCTGCCGACCGGGGACGCTGGAGCACGGAACGGGCGGAGCTTCTGCTGCCACGCGCCGCGCGGCGCATCAGCATGGAAATCCTCGGCAGCATTCCGTGCTGGCAGGCGAGCGCCATGCCTTATATCATGTCTCGCTGATCTTGCGCCGCACCGCAAAAGGCGCATGTGCCATCCCATGCGCGCGACACTCTCCCGCCGGACCCTGCAAATCGTGATAGCCATCGCCGGGCTGGTCCCGGTCGGCGCCGGACTTGCCGGAATCATCGCGGGCCCAGGCTTCGTCGGGCAGGTGCTGGCAATCCCGGACCTCACCAGCCATTTCGCCTATCTCTCGGGGCTGCTGCTCGCCATCGGCCTGCTGTTCTACAGCACGATCCCACGTATCGAGCGCCACGCCGCCCGGTTCCGCCTGCTGACCCTGATCGTGGCGATCGGCGGCCTCGGCCGGCTTGCGAGCCTGGCGCTCCATGGCGTTCCCGGACCGTCGATGCTCTTCGGCATGACCATGGAACTCGTCGTCACCCCGCTTCTGTGCCTCTGGCAGTCGCGTATCGCCATTTGACAATCCGCCTCGCCTTCTGTAGCGCCTCCCGCATTGCCGGGAACGCGGACGCATCTTCGGGATGCGCGCCCGTCTCGCTGCGCGTGCAGCGGGGCCTACCGGCGCAACACGAAGAAAAAGGAGTGCGGCACGCATGACCAAGCGTACCGAAAGCAAGTACAAGATCAACCGCCGCCTCGGCGTCAATCTCTGGGGCCGGTCGAAATCGCCGATCAACAAGCGCGAATACGGCCCCGGCCAGCACGGCCAGCGCCGCAAGAAGCCGTCGGATTTCGGCGTGCAGCTCATGGCCAAGCAGAAACTGCGCGGTTATTACGGCAATATCGGCGAAAAGCAGTTCTACCGGTATTACGAGGAAGCGGTCCGCCGCCGGGGCGACACCTCGGAAAACCTGATCGAATTGCTGGAGCGCCGGCTCGATGCGGTGGTCTACCGCATGAAATTCGCGATCACCCCGTTCGCCGCCCGCCAGTTCGTCAGCCACGGCCATATCCTGGTCAACGACCGCCGCGTGAACATCGCCTCCTATCAGGTCCGCGACGACGACGTGATCGAGGTGCGCGAGAAATCCAAGCAGCTCGCCGTAGTGCTCGACGCCACCCAGAGCGCCGAGCGCGACGTGCCGGAATACATGGAGGTCGATCACCGGGCGATGAAGGGCCGCTTCACCCGCGCGCCGAAACTGGCCGACGTGCCCTATCCGGTGCAGATGGAACCCAACCTCGTCGTCGAGTTCTACTCGCGTTAAAAGACTGCCCGTAAATTCTACTCCGGCGGCCATGCAACGCGGTTTTCTCCGCTTCCGGTGCTCACGTGCCTTCAGGCACGCTCCGCACCGGTTCTCGAAAACCACGCCGACCGACTCGCCGGAGCGAATTTCCAGACAATCTTTATGTCCTGTCCGGGTAATCCGTTAATTTCGCGTCATCCGCCCACGCGCACATTGCCAATCGCGCCGGAGCAGGCACTATGCCGGCTTCGGCGCTAGAGCAAGGTAGGTTCTGGTTGAACCATTCCGTTCAATCAGAACCGGCCAGCTTGCTCGCCAAAACAAAAGTAGAGCGTGATTGACTTGAACCGATCACGCTCTACTCCCATTGGTAATGAAAGGGTGAGCATGACATCACTTCGGACCGATCGAACCATCCGCTCCAGGCGGCTCCGGGGCGCGATCACCCTTGCGCTGGGGCTGGTCATGGCAGGCGCCTTGTCGGGCTGTATTTCGCTCGGCGGCGGTTCGCCGCCGCAGAAAACCTATATCGTCGTGCCGCCGGGATCGCAGGCGGTCCCGGTCCCGCCGCCGAACCAGTAAGCGATCAAGACTCGGGCGGAAACGCCCGCGCCCTGACCTCCTCGGCATAGTGGCCGATCGCGCCCCGGACCAGCCCGGCGCCGTCCAGATAGGTCCGGGCGAAACCGGGCACATAGCCGCCGGTCAGGCCAAGCACGTCGTGCAGCACCAGAATCTGCGCATCGGTGCCACCGCCCGCGCCGATGCCGATGGTCGGCACCGCCACGCGCCGGGTGATCTCGGCCCCGAGTGGCGTGGGGATCGCTTCCATCAGCACCATGCGGGCACCGGCTTCGGCCAGGGCGACCGCATCCAGGATCAGCCGTGCCGCCGCATCCTCGGTCTTGCCCTGGCGCTTGAACCCGCCGAACTGCCGCACATGCTGCGGCGTCAGCCCGATATGCGCACAGACCGGCACCGCCCGCGCCGACAGGAACCCCACGGTCTCCACCATGGCGGCGCCGCCTTCGAGCTTGATGACATCCGCCCCGGCCTTGAGCAGTTCGGCGGCGCTGGCGAAGGCCTGCGCCGGTCCCGCCTCGAAGCTGCCGAACGGCAGATCGGCCATGATCAGGCAGTCCGGCGCGCCGCGCGCGACCAGCCCGGTATGATACACGATCTGGTCGAGGCTGACGCGCAGCGTATCGCGCTCGCCCTGCACGGTCATTCCCAGCGAATCGCCGATCAGGATGCCGTCGATCCCCGCCTCCTGCGCCAGCCGCGCGAACGGATAGTCATAGGCAGTGATCAGCGCGCGAATTTCGCCGTCGCGCTTGGCGCGATCCCAGGACGCGATCGATTTCCGGTCCGTCTTCCGCGCCGGCGTGACCTGTCCGACAGGCTTGTCCATCCCGTTCTCCGTTGTCATGGTTCGCCCAGTCCGCCATCCGGCAGGACGCGCCCGAGCGTGCCGGTGCCGACATCGAAATAAAATCCCTGCACGGCCAGATGCCCGGCGTCGCGCGCATCGGCGATCCAGGGAAACGTCGCGAGATTTTCGAGCGAAACCCGCACGGTCTCGATCTCGGCCGCCCGCCGCAGCGCCTCGGCATCGCCGTCCGCGACCGCCTCGGCCCGGCGCTTGGCCGGCTCGGCGATGCGCACCCAGTTCGCGACGAAATCGCTCGCCTCGGCCGGCGGTTCGTGGAGCAGCGCGTGGATGCCGCCGCAACCGCTATGGCCGATCACCGCGATGCGCCGCACCTTCAGCACCTTCACCCCGAATTCCAGCGCTGCCGAGGTGCCGTGATTCGCCATGTCCGGCGCATAGGGCGGCACCAGATTGGCGATGTTGCGCACGGTGAAGATATCGCCCGGCGCGCAGTCGAAAATCATCTCGGGGGCGACGCGCGAGTCGCAGCAGGCGATCGCCAGCGTGTGCGGCTGCTGACCGTCGCGCGCCAGCGCCTCCAGGGCGTCCCGCTGGTGCGGCCAGCGTTCCGTGCGAAACCGCCGGTATCCCTTGATCAGTTCGTCCATGCGCATCCCCTTCGGAACACCAGACTCTATTATTTTGGTGACCTGCTGATTTCTGAAGTCCATGCAAGAACTTCAGGGGCAGGGCACCTGCCTGTAGCAACCTTGGTGCGGTGCGGCAAATCCGCCTCTTGCCGAGTGCCGGAACCGGGGCTTATCTCTTTTGTCCGACCAACAGGTGTTCCCATGCCCGATTTCGCCGCCGAACGCATCGCCGATACGCTCACGACCTGGCGCCATCATCTGCACCGGCACCCCGAAGTGTCGTTGCACGAGGAAAAAACCGCCCAGTTCGTCCGCGACAAACTCACCGAACTCGGTATCCCGTTCGAAGCCGGCATCGGCGGCCACGGCGTGGTCGCCACCTTGCGGCGCGGCGGCAATCGCAGCGTGGGCCTGCGCGCGGATATGGACGCGCTGCCGATCGTCGAGGCCACCAACCTGCCCTACGCCTCCGCCAATCCGGGGGTGATGCATGCCTGCGGCCATGACGGGCACACCACCTCGCTGCTCGGCGCCGCCATCCTGCTGCGCGACGACCCCGACTGGTCAGGCACGGTGCATCTGGTGTTCCAGCCCGCCGAGGAAGGCTTCGGCGGCGCCCGCGCGATGATGGCCGACGGCCTGCTCGCGCGCTTCCCGATGGAGCGCATCTTCGGCTACCACAACTGGCCCGGCCTCGATGCCGGCACGGTGATGATCCATGACGGCCCGATGATGGCCCAGGGCGAGCGTATCGCCATCACCGTGCACGGCCATGCCGGCCACGCCGCGATGCCACATCTCACCAGCGACCCGGTGATGTGCGCCGGACATATCCTGGTCGCCCTGCAATCGGTGGTCGCCCGCAACGTCAACCCGCTGGACGCCGCCGTGGTCTCGATCTGCGTGCTTCAGGGCGCCGAGGCGGAAAACCAGATCCCCGACACCGTCACCATGCGCGGCACCTTTCGCGCGCTGAGGCCCGAAGTGTTCGAGCTGGTCTCGGCGCGGATCAGGGCGGTGGTGACCGGCACCGCCGAGGCGATGGGCTGCCGCGCCGATGTCGTGTTCGAACGCACCGTCGCGGCCACCATCAACCACAAGACCGAAGCTGAACTCGCCGCCGAGGCTGCGGCGAGCATCGGCATGCCGGTCCGGCGCGATCTGCCGCCCACCATGGCGAGCGAGGATTTCGGCTGGTATCTGCGCGAAATCCCCGGCGCCTATGCCTGGATCGGCAACGGCCCGGCGCGCAAGGGCGCGTTCCTGCACAACCAGGGTTACGATTTCAACGACGCGATCCTGCCCGCCGCCGCCACCTATCTCGCCGCCACCGCGAAACGGGCGCTTGCCGGATGAGCACTGGCTTCGAGCCCGAGCTTCCGACGCGCTGGCTCGCCCCGCTCTCGGCCGATACCCGCCGGCACCTTGCCCGGTTGCTGATCGGCGAAGCGGCGGACGCACCCGAACCGGAACCTGCTCCGGCGCTGCGGCCCGAACCGGCGCCCGCCATCGATCCCGCCGCCGCGCTCGCTGCGGCGACGGCCGGAAAAATCGGCCTGGTCAGCGTGTCCTGGCCGGATCTCGCCCATCCGCTCTGGCTGCGTGCCGGCTCGAACGATGCCGCCGACTGCGCCGCCACCATGCGCGACTTCGCCGCGCAGTTGCGCATTCCCTTCGCGCCGAAACGCATCATCGAACTCGGCGCCGGCGCCGGCTATCGCAGCGTCGCCCTCGCCCAGGCGCACCCGGACGCGACGATCGCCAGCCTGGAAGCGGTGCCGGCGCTCGCCCGGCTCCATGCGCTGAACACGCTGCCCTGGCGCCAGATCGCCGGCGCCAGGCTCGCCGTGTCGGAGACGGCGCGGCACTACGCCGTCGCTTCCCATGCCGATACCGGCCGCCCCGCGCTCGCCGCCATGGAAAACGGCCCGATCCAGGCCGTCACCCTGGCCGAACTCTATCGCCGGCTCGGCTGGGACGGCGCGGATGTGCTGATCGCCGACCCGGATTTTTGCTCCGGCCTCGATAGTGCCGCCATTGCGCCGGCACTTGCCGGGATTCGCCTGATCGCGATCGCCCGCCCCGGACCGGACGTTGCCTTGCCCGCCGGACTGCTGGCCAACCTGCCGGAGGCCACCCATGCGCGCCGGGCCAGCCGCGACTACGAGCTGTTCTTCAGGCGCGAATCCGAAACGCCGGTCGCTCCGCCGCGCCGGCTCGCCGCGTTCGATATCGGCGGCGCCGCCACGTCCTGCGAGCGCATCGGCATCACTTCGGACCCCTGGTCGTTCTTCCCGATCAGCGATACCGGGTTCCGGCTGCACCCGAACCCGGCCGATGCACTGCCGCCACGGCTGATCCTGCGCCAGTTTCTCGCCGGGCCCCGCCGGTTCGAGTCCACCTTGCGCCTCAACCATGCCGAGGCACGGCCGGTCCGGTTCCGCGTGGCGATTTTCGCCGGCGAGACCGATCGCGCGATCCATCGCGACGAAACCGTGCTGAGCGCGAGCGAAACCCGGCAATGGTCCGCCGACCTGCCGCTTTATTTCGGCGAGGCGCGGATCGCGTTTTCGACCGAAATGGCCGATCCCGCCGATGCCAACGGCTTCGCCTGGGCCGAATTCATCGATCCGGGCTTTCTATAACGCGCCTTGGAGTGGTCCGAACCCGTCATCGTCCTCAGCATCGCCCCGTATGGCGAGGGCGATCTGCGCGCCGTGGTGCTCACCGAGGCGCAGGGCGCCTGGCACGGGCTCGCGCGCGGCGGCGCCGCGCGGCGGGGCGCCGCGATCTGGCAGGAAGGCAATCTGGTCGCGGCCCGTTGGGTCGCGCGCCTGCCTGAACAGCTCGGCAGCCTGACCGGCGAGCTGGTCCATCCCGCCGCCGCCCTTGCCATGGAAAATCCGCTGGCGCTCGCCGTGCTGCGCGCCGCCTGCGCGGTCGCCGCCGGCGCGCTGCCGGAGCGCGAACCGCATCCCTCGGCGTTTCTCGGCCTCGCCCGCCTGCTCGCCGGCATCGCCATCGAAAACGCGGCACTCCCCGCTTTGGTGCGCTTCGAGGTCGATCTGCTGCGCGAACTCGGCTACGGGCTCGATCTGTCCGCCTGCGCGCTTACCGGGGTCACCGAAAACCTTGCCTTCGTCTCGCCGCGCACCGGCCGCGCAGTCGCGCGCGAGGCCGCCGGCATCTGGGAATCCCGCCTGCTCGTCCTGCCGGCATTCCTGGTCGGCGACGCCCCGGCCGATCTCGCCGCCTGCCGCGACGGCCTGGCGCTGACCGGCCATTTCCTCGCCCGCGACGCCTTCGGCTCGCGCCACGCGCCGCTTCCCCAGGCCCGCCTCGCCCTCTATGACCTAGTGTCCCGATTCGGCAATTCGTCGTAGCCGAACCAAGCGCTCTACGAATTGCCGAATCGGGACACTAGGTAAACATATGGTTCGAGTGTGGTTCATTGTTCTGAAGTTCCTAAAATCGCCACCGCATACGCGTAGGAACTTCAGAACCACCGCACTCGTTAGACGAAGACTGAACGGAGACGATACCCATGCCGGATGATCACCGGGGCACGATCCAGGACACCCCGCTCGCAACCGCACTATCCGAGCGTTATCTGGCCTATGCGCTCTCGACCATCATGGCGCGCTCGCTGCCCGATGTGCGCGACGGCCTGAAGCCGGTGCATCGCCGGCTGATTTTCGCGATGCGCCAGCTCAAGCTTGATCCCGGCTCCGGCTTCAAGAAATGCGCCCGCGTGGTGGGCGACGTGATGGGCAAATTCCACCCGCATGGCGACATGTCGATCTACGAAGCTCTGGTGCGTCTCGCGCAGGATTTCGCCTCGCGCTATCCGCTGATCGAGGGCCAGGGCAATTTCGGCAATATCGACGGCGATAACGCGGCGGCGATGCGCTACACCGAAAGCCGACTCACCGAAATCGCCGCTGCCCTGCTCGACGGAATCGACGAGGATACCGTCGATTTCCGCGCCACCTACGACAACGAGGACAGCGAACCGATCGTGCTGCCCGGCGCGTTTCCCAATCTGCTCGCCAACGGCGCCGCCGGCATCGCGGTCGGCATGGCAACCTCGATCCCGCCGCACAACGCTGGTGAGCTGTGCGCCGCCGCGATCCGTCTGATCCGCGATCCCGAAACGCCGACCGGCGATCTTCTCGATATCGTCCAGGGGCCGGATTTCCCGACCGGCGGAGAACTGGTCGAGGACCGCGAAACTCTGCGCGCCGCCTACGAGACCGGTCGCGGTTCCCTGCGCGTCCGTGCGCGCTGGACCAAATCCGATCTCAAGGGCGGCATGTGGCAGATCGTCGTCACCGAAATTCCCTATCAGGTGCAGAAATCCCGCCTGATCGAGCAGGTCGCCGAACTCCTCGCCGAGCGCAAACTCCCGCTGCTCGCCGACATCCGCGACGAGAGCACCGAACATGTGCGCATCGTGCTGGAACCGAAATCGCGTAACGTCGATCCCGATATGCTGATGGCCAGCCTGTTCCGCGCCACCGCCTTCGAGCAGCGTTTCTCGATGAACATGAACGTGCTCGACGCCGACCGCACGCCCCGCGTGATGAGCCTGCGCGATATGCTGCGCGCCTGGCTCGATCATCGCCATGTCGTGCTGGAACGGCGCTCGCGCCACCGCCTCGCCGCGATCGCCCGGCGCCTTGAAGTCCTCGAAGGCTATCTCGCGGTGTTTCTCAATCTCGACGAGGTGATTCGCATCATCCGCACCGAGGACGAACCGAAACAAGCCCTGATCGCCGCGTTTTCGCTAACGGATACCCAGGCCGAGGCGATCCTCAACATGCGGCTGCGCAGCTTGCGCCGGCTGGAGGAAATGGAAATCCGCAAGGAGCACAAAGCGCTTTCGGCCGAACGCAAATCGCTCGCCGCGATGCTCGCCGACCCCGCGAAGCGCTGGGCGCGGATCGAGGCCGAAATCGAGGACACGCGCAAGCGCTTCGGCACCGGCCCGCTCGGCGTGCGCCGCACCACCATCGGCGCTGCCCCAACCGTTGTCGAGGTCACTGCCGAAGCCCTGGTCGAGCGCGAACCGCTCACCGTCATTCTCTCCGACAAGGGCTGGGTCCGCGCACTGAAAGGCCATGTCGCCGCCGATGCCGATCTCCGTTTCAAGGAAGGCGACCGCCTCAAATTTCTGCTCCGCTGCGAAACCACCGACCGCATCGCGGTGTTCGCCACCAATGGACGCATCTATACCATCCGCGCCGCCGACCTGCCGCGCGGGCGCGGCGATGGTCAGGCGATCCGGCTGTTAGTGGAACTCGGCAACGAGGACGATGTGGTCGCCCTGTTCGTCGCTGACCAAGCCGCGCGCTACCTGGTCGCGAACACGGCGGGCAGGGGCTTCATCGTCGCCGGCGCGGAACTCGCCGCGGAAAAGCGCACCGGCAAACAAATCCTCACGGTCAAACCCGGCGAGGAAGCCAAACTCTGCATCCAGGCATCGGGCAATCATCTCGCGGTGATCGGCCAGAATCGAAAACTGCTCGTCTTCCCGCTCGACCAGGTGCCGGAGATGACGCGCGGCGCCGGCGTGATCCTGCAGAAATACAAGGATGGCGGCCTTGCCGACGCCAAAACCTTCACCCTCGCCGACGGTCTCACCTGGCGCCTCGGCGACAAGACCCGCACGGAAACCAGGCTCGCCGACTGGCTCGGCGCGCGCGGCCAGGCCGGCCGCCTGCCGCCCAGCGGCTTCCCGCGCTCCGGCATGTTCGGCGATGGCGCGGGCTGAAGCCACGCTCGCTGGAATCGCCGATCGCGACCGCGCCGGCCTGCCGTCGATTGCCGGCCTCACGCTGAATTTCCGCGCGATTTCGCTGCTCGAAGGCGTGCGCGCGGCAATCGCGGTCGCCGGCACCATGGCGGCGGGCTCGCTGCTCGGTGCGCCTCGCCTCGGCATCGCGGCTCTCGGGGCGCTGCTCGCCTGCTTCGCCGATCCGGGCGGCCCGGTGCGCGCCCGCCTGCCGCCGATGCTGATTTTCGGCGTGCTCGGCGCCATCTGCTTCTCTGGCTTCGGCCTGATCCTCGCGCGCAGCCCGACTTTCGCGATCCTGCTGGCGGGGGCGACGATTTTCGCCTGCAGCTTCGCGCGCATCTACGGCCAGGGCGGGTTGCAGACCGGCAATCTCCTCGCCGTCGCCACCGTTCTCTCGCTCGATACGCCGGTGCGCGCCGTCTCGGCGGCACTGGCGCCGGGCGTCGCGTTCTGGGCCGGTGCCGCCGGTGCCGCCTTGCTCACCCTCGCACTCTGGCGCATCCGCCCGTTCGGCCCGGCGCGCGCCGCCTTGGCCGATATCGCCGCCGCCCTCGCGTCGCTCACCCGCGATCTGGTCGATCTCGCGGCGGACGGCACCGCCCGTTCCGGTGAGGACGAATTCGATCTCCATGCCCGCGGCCATCGGCGCGCGGTGCGCGAGGCGATCGAACGCGCCCGTGCCGTCACCCTCGCGACTCTGCGGCGCCGCGGCGCTGCCAGCGCGCGCGCCAACGCGATCGCGCTGCGCCTCGCGATTTTCGACCAGTTGTTCGGCGCCCTGATCGCGATCGGCGAGGCGCTGGCTGCCGATCCGGCGCCGCGCCGCGCCGTCGCACCCGCCTTGCGCGATCTCGCCGCCCTGCTCGACGCCGTCGCCCCGGCGATCGAGGCGGATCGCTCGCTCGACATCGACAAGCTGCACGCATCCCTCGCGAGCCTGCGCGAAGCCGCCGCAAGTCTCCCTGCCGGCATCGCGCTGCACCGCCTGCTCGATGTCGTCGCCGAACGGCTCGCGGTGGTGCTGAACGTCTCGAAGGCGCCGGGCCCGCAGCCACTGACAGACGGTACCGCCCCGGACTGGCGCGAGACGATCTTCGGCCCGATCCGCGCCAACCTAACCTGGAATTCAGTGCCGCTGCGCCATGCGGTGCGCACCGCGCTGGTCAGCACGCCGGTGCTCGGCTTCGTGTTCTGGCTGGGCGATCCGTTCGGCCACTGGCTCGCGATCACGGTGATTTTCGTGCTTCAGCCGCATTTCGCGGGAACCTGGGTGCGCGCGATCGAGCGGGTCGCCGGCACCGCGGCGGGCGGCGTCATCGCCGCGCTGATCGGCCTGGTCTGCCACACCCGGCTGGAACTCGCGCTCGCGATGATCCCGCTGACCATGCTCGCCTTCGCGATTCGCGGGGTGAATTACAGCGCCTATATCGCGATCCTCACGCCGATGATCGTACTGCTGATCGAACAGATCGCGCCCGGCATGAATCAGTGGCGCATCGCGGCCTCGCGGGTCGGCTTCACCCTTGCCGGCGGCCTGCTCGCGGTCGCCGCGAATCTCGCGCTCTGGCCGAGCTTCGAGAGCAACCGGCTTGCCTCGGCGCGCGATGAGGCGATCGCCGCGCATCGCGCCTATCTCGCGGCGAGTTTCGCGCATCTGCTCGACCGGGCACCGTTGCCCGATGCGGCGCGGCGGCAGGCCGGGCTTGCCAGCAACAATCTCGAAGCGTCGATCTCGCGCGCCCTGATGGAACCCCATCGCACGCGCGATCCGCTGCTGCGCTCGGCGCTGGTGGCCGATGCCGCGCTGCGCCGCGTCGCCGGGCGACTCGCCGTGCTCGGTTTCGATCGCGCACCGGCCGCACCCGAAGACCGTCCGCTCTGGCAGGCGTGGCGGGATTGGCTGGATGCCGCGTTCGATCCCGCGCGCGGCCCAGCCTCGCCGGCGCCGGCGCCGGTCGGCGGCGAAGTGGCACGGGAAAGCTTGACCCGGCTCGCGCGGCAGGCGGAACTTGTCGCCGAGGCATTGCATCGTGAGGCCGATCATGAACGGGAGTGACGAAAAACCACCGCGCGCGGTGCGCATCGTCGAGGCGCTGCTGTTCGGCGGGCGCTGGTTGCTCGCCCCGCTCTATCTCGCGATGCTGGTTCTGCTCGCCTTGCTGGTCGTGCGCTTCGTGCTCGAACTGATCCACGCGGTGCCGACCCTGCCGACGATGGACGAAACCCATGTCATCATGACGGCGCTGTCGCTCATCGACCTCTCGCTCACCGCCAATCTGGTCGTCCTGGTGATCCTCACCGGCTACGAGAATTTCGTCGCCCGCATCACCCTGGCGGAGGGCGACCGCAGGCCGGACTGGATGGGCAATATCGATTTCAGCGGGCTGAAGCTGAAACTGATGGGCTCGATCACCGCGATCGCCGCGGTCCATGTGCTGCGCGTGTTCCTGGAGGTGCGCGGCGAGCCGGACCGGGTGGTGCTGTTCCAGGGCGGGCTGATGCTCGCCTTCGTCGTCACCGGCCTGTTACTGGCACTGACCGACCGGGTCGCCGGTCATGGCTGACCGCACAGCGCCGCGACGAAACGCCTGAATTTTCCGGCATCTGCGCGAAACACGCCGGGCGCGGTTTCAGCCACGCCTTCGGTGAAATAGGCGATGCGCTGGCCGCGCAGCGCCGCGATATGCGACTGGTCGGGTGCGGTGAACCGGATCACCCCCACCGCGGCACCCTCGGGCGCGAACAGCGCGTTATGCATGCCCGAACCCGCCTGGCCCAGAACTACCCGCGCCTGCGAGAACCGCCCCACCTGCTCGGCGAATTCCAGCGTTTCGGGATGCACCACGGAAAACCCGAACGCGCGCGCGGCGATATCCGCCAGCTCCGCTTCGTTGGCGAGCACGCGGTTCGGCGCCGCCGGGTTGGAAAATTCGCCGCGCGCCACGAACAGCCGCTCGATCGGCGACGATGGGGGCACCGCGATGCGCGCCGCGAATTCGGCGAACCATGCGCGCGCCGCCGGATGATACCCCGCCGCGCGCGAGACCAGCGGCAGAATAATCGCCCGATCCAGGTCGAGTTGCTCGCTTCGCGAATCGAACCAGATCGCGCCCGCGTCGCCGATGCCGAAATGCCGGTCGAGACTCCGCAGCAGCCAGTCCGGCATCGCCCGGTCGAGCACCGGCATCGCGTCGCCGAACACGGCGGGAAAGCGCCGCGCCAGTAAAAGCTTCGGCAGCATCTCGATCAGGAAATGGCCGAACACCTGAATGCCCCAGCCATGAAACACCAGCGCCGTCCTGCCATCCCGCCGCACCGGCAGGGCGCAGGGCGCGGCGACCAGCGCGTCGCGGAATTTCTCCAGCACCGGCTTCACGTAAACCGGCATGATCGCGTCATCGTCGAGCAGCGCGCCGCCGCGCCAGATCAGCCCCGGCCCGTTCAGCCTGACCGCCATCGGCCCCAGCGACGCGAGATCGAACGGCTCGCCCGCCATCCCGTCCGCGTGAAACTGCACCCAGTGCTCGGCGACCAGTGCCACATCGTCGATGCACAGACGGGGCAAGGGGCGCGGCATCGCCGCCCCCGCCAACCGGATGCGCGTAACCGGCGCATCCCCGAGCCGTACAAGCCCCGACCATCCACCGGATTGTGCCGTTGTCGAATTCAGCCCCATGTTGACATCACATAATTATGTGTATAAATCCACATATGAATAGCCGCCTCGTCCTGAAGGCATTGACCAAAGCCGGATGGCAGACGGTTCGGATCACCGGCAGCCACCATCACCTTCGGCACGACGAACGCCCCGGAACCGTGACTGTTCCGCATCCGAAGAAAGACCTGCCGATTGGCACGCTCCGCAGCATTGAGCGGCAATCCGGCATCACGCTGAAAGAGAACTAGAATGATCCGCTACTACCCCGCCGTCATCGAGAAAGGTACCGAAGGCTACGGCGTGATTTTCCCCGATCTGCCTGGCTGCGTCAGCGCGGGCGACACGGTGCAGGAAGCGGCGCGCAACGCCGAGGAAGCGCTCGCCACCTGGCTCGACCTCAGCACCGAACATGGCGACGCCATCCCCGAGCCCGGCAACCTCGATACCACCCCGGATTGGCTGGGGGATATCGACATCGCTGCCCGCATCCTGGTGCGCTGCGAAACCAAATCCCGCTCGGTCCGCGTCAACATCACCCTGCCGGAGGATTTGCTGCAGGCGGTCGACCGCTATGCGGAGCGGCATGGTTTCAGCCGGTCCGGCGTGCTCGCGCAGGCCGTGCGCGAGCGTATCCGGGCATAGAACTCCGGCATTACTGCTCGTAATGCTCGGCCACCAGCCGGTCGAGCAGCCGCACGCCGAACCCGGTCGCACCCTTAGGCGCCAGCGCGCCCTCCTTGGTGCCCCAGGCCATGCCCGCGATATCCAGATGCGCCCAGGGCTTGCCGTTGACGAAGCGCTTGAGGAATTGCGCGGCGGTGATCGATCCGCCGGCCCGTCCGTTGCCGATATTCTTCATATCGGCGATCTCGCAATCGATCAGCTTGTCATAGGCCTCGCCCAGCGGCATCCGCCACACGTCTTCCCCGGTGGCCTTGCCCGCCGCGATCAGCCGCTCCGCCAGCACGTCGTCATTGGCGAACAGCCCGGCATTCTCGTGGCCGAGCGCGACGATGATCGCCCCGGTCAGGGTCGCGAGATCCACCATGAAGCGCGGCGCGAACCGCTTCTGCGCGTACCAGAGCACGTCGGCCAGCACGAGCCGCCCCTCGGCGTCGGTGTTGAGCACCTCGATGGTCTGGCCGGAATAGGATGTGACCACGTCGCCCGGCCGCTGCGCATTGCCCGACGGCATGTTCTCGACCAGCCCGACCAGCCCGACCGCATCGACCCGCGCCTTGCGTCCCGCGAGTGCCGCCATCAGCCCGATCACCGTGCCCGCGCCGGCCATGTCCCATTTCATGTCCTCCATCCCGGCGGCGGGCTTGATCGAAATCCCGCCGGTGTCGAAGGTCACGCCCTTGCCGACGAACACCACCGGCTCCTTCGGCGCCGGCTTGGCCGCTTTCTTACCCGATTTCCCATGCTCCTCCGCCGGCGTCGCGCCGAGCCACTGCATCACCACCATGCGCGGCTCGTTCTCGCTGCCCTGCGCGACGCCGAGCAGCGCGCCGAAGCCGAGCTTCTCCATATCGCGCCGGTCGAACACCTCCACGGCAACGCCCAGCGATTTCAGCGCCTTCGCCCGGTCCGCCATCTCCTCCGGGCTGAGGATATTCGCGGGCTCGGAAACCAGATCGCGGGTCAGTTCGACCCCCGACGCCACCGCCGCCAGCGGGATATACGCCGTGCGCGCCGCCGCCGCGTCGCCCGCGAGAATGGTCACCCGCTTAAGCTTCGGCTTCGCGTCCTCCTTCAGCGTGGTGCGGTATTTGTCGAACCGATAGCTGCGCAGCCGCGCGCCGAGCCCGGCATGGGCGAGCATCGCCGCATCCAGCCCGTCCGCCGCGATGCTCGCCTGCTCGTCCTTTTGCAGCGCGGCGGCGGCTTTCGCGCCGGCGGTCTCGGCATGATGCGCGGTGAGTTCATCGAGCTTGCCGAGCCCCACCGCAACCACCCGGTCGAGCCCGGCGCCGGGGGCCAGCAGCACGGCGCTCTGATCCCGCTTGCCCTTGAACGCGGCGGCGGCGAGCGCGCGGGCGAGCCCGCCCTTCAGCGCCGCATCCAGCTCGGCGGCGAGGCCGGTGAGCGCCGCGCCCTCACCCAGCAGCAGCGCGAGCGCGCCCGATTTCGGCAAAGCGGCCTTGGCGAAAGCGATGTCGATCATCCGGTCCCATCCCCAATTGTCGTGGCGGCGTTTCGTTTCGCCGCGCACCATGCCCGCCAATTTGGCGTTTTCCAAGCCCCGCGATATCAGCCGCACCCATGAACGCCATGCCGAACGATACCGAACTCCTGGAACTGGCCGCGCGCCTCGCCGAAGCCGCCGGCCGCGAAATCCTCGCGGTCCGTCAGGCCGGATTCACTATTGATCGCAAGGACGATTTTTCCCCCGTCACCCTGGCCGACACGCGTGCCGAAAAACTCATTGTCGCCGGGCTGCGCGACGCCACGCCGGACATTCCGGTCATCGCCGAGGAAGAAGTCGCCGCCGGGCGCATCACCGAACCTGGTGCAAAATTCTGGCTGGTCGACCCGCTGGACGGCACCCGCGAATTCGCCGCCGGGCGCGATGAATTCGCCGTCTGCATCGGGCTGGTGGCGGACGGCAGGGCGGTGCTCGGCGCGGTCGGCGCGCCGGCCCAGGGCATCGTCTATGCCGGCATCGTCGGCCAGGGGGCCTGGAAGCGCGACGCCAGCGGCACCACCAGAATCGAGGCGCGCACCCCGCCGGCCGAGGGCATCACCGTCTACGCCTCGCGCCACTACGCCGATGACCCGCAACTCGCGGCCTATCTCGCCCGCTACAAGGTCGCCAAGCTCACCAATATCGGCTCGGCGCTGAAATTCTGCCGCCTCGCCGAGGGCGTCGCCGATTTCTACCCGCGCCTCGGCCGCACCATGGAATGGGACACCGCCGCCCCCCAGGCGGTGCTCGAAGCCGCCGGCGGCCGCGTCCTCACCATGGACGAATTTCCGCTCCGCTACGGCAAACAAGGCTTCGAAAACCCCCATTTTCTGTGTTTTGGCCGGGGATAGCGGACACCGCGTGCAGCTTACGCCCTTTTGCGCGGCTGCACGGCGGCTTCGAGCGCCTGGCGGATGAAACGCTGATACGGCATCCCGGCCTTGGCCGCCCTGGCTTTCACCGCATCCAGCTCGAAGCCGCCGCCGGCCGCGTCGTCATTGCGAGCCCGCGTGACACGGGCGAACCAATCCACACGGCCCGTCATTGCGAGCCCGCGTGACACGGGCGAACCAATCCACACGGCCCGTCATTGCGAGCCCGCGTGACGCGGGCGAACCAATCCACACGGCCCGTCATTGCGAGCCCGCGTGACGCGGGCGAAGCAATCCAGCGACCGGAAGGGCCGGCTTACGCCTGTCTTGCACCGTGCGGATGCACGGCTGGCATGGAATGTCGATCATCTTCCTGCCCGCCTTGAAAGCGCATCGCGGCAAACATTTCTGCTCCGGGCACCACCGCCCGCCGAACCCCATGCTCGGTCGTGAATCACGCCCAGACTATGCACCGGAATTCCGCACCACAAAGGCCCGCTCCATGTCTATGGGGTGACATTGGCCTGAAATCGCGAATTATGCACCAAACGGCAAAATTGGGTGGTTTGCGGATCGACAGCTATCAGACCCGGGTTAACGGAAGCGGACCTTTATCGAATCCACGGACCGCGCTAAGGGTAGAGAATGACTGAATTGCGTTCTGGCCTTCCGATAGTTTCATTTGCTAATCAAATTGCACTGGAGAGCTGGTTGGCGGCGCAACCGAGCGATTCCAACGGTGCATGGGTTAGATTTCATAAGAAGGGTTCGAGCGTCGCCAGCGTCACCAAAGCTCACGCGATCGACAGTGCCCTTTGCTATGGCTGGATCGACGGTCAACTCGACAAGTATGATGCTGAAAGCTGGTTGATACGCTTTACCCCACGCCGACCGCGCAGCAAGTGGTCGGATGTAAATCGGAAACGCGCGCTGGAACTGATTTCGGAGGGGCGCATGCAGGCGTCTGGACAGTTGGAAATTGATAACGCGAAGGCAGATGGCAGATGGGAGGCGGCGTATGCACCAGCTAGCAAAGCTGAGGTTCCACCGGATTTGCAGACCGCGCTCGATGCGAACCCGAAGGCCGCAGCTTTCTTCGCTACGCTCACTGGCGCTAACCGATATGCGATCTTGTATCGGATTGGCGCGGTGAAGAAAGCTGAAACCAGAGCCCGAAAGATCAGGGACTTCGTTGGTATGCTAGAACGCGGAGAGACCGTTCACGGCTGAAACGACCGCTTTCGGGATCGTCCACTCGGCGGTCCGGTGACCGACATGGGTCGATTTCCGCTGGTGCGAAATTCTTGATTTTCGTTCCAGCGAGGCCCGTTTAAATCGCCGCTGCCCAATGCGATGCGCCGGCTGGCTCACCCCGCCGGCCACAGCCATGCCGCGCCGCGCACGCCCGACGAATCGCCGTGCTTGTTGCGCCGTATCGGCGTCTCGAACGTATCGCTGATCACATAGGGCGGCATCAGCGCGGGAACCCGCTCGTACAGATGATCGAGATTGGACAGGCCGCCGCCGAGCACGATCACGTCCGGGTCCAGGATGTTCACGATCATCGCCAGCCCGCGCGCCAGCCGCTCGGCATGAATATCGAGTGCGCGGATCGCTCGTTCGTCGCCCGCTTCCGCGCGCGCCGGCAGCCCGCCGGCATCGCGCGCGCCGATCCCGTCCGCCTCGGCGGCCAGCGCCGGGCCGGACACATAGGTCTCCAGGCACCCCACCTTGCCGCACCAGCATCGGCGCATCGGCATTTCGTCGGCGCGCGGCCAGGGCAGCGGGGTATGGCCCCATTCGCCAGCAATCCGGTGCCGCCCTTCCAGCACCCGCCCATTCACCACGACGCCGCCGCCGCACCCGGTGCCGACAATCACCCCGAACACGCAATTCACCCCGGCGCCGGCGCCATCCGCGGCCTCGCTCATCGCGAAGCAATTGGCGTCGTTGGAAACCCGCACCTTGCGGCCCAGCCGCGCCTCCAGATCCTTGTCGAACGGGTTGCCGTTCAGCCGCTCGGAATTGGCGTTCTTCACGAAGCCGGTGGCCGGGCTGATCGTGCCGGGAATCCCGATCCCGATGCCGTGGGCCGGTCCCAGCGCGCGTTCGGCGCCCGCGACCAGCTCGGCGATCGTCTCGATCGTCGCGCGATAATCGGGCGGTGTCGGCACCCGCACCCGGTGTTCGAGATCGCCGCTCGCCATCAGGGCCGCGATCTCGATCTTGGTGCCGCCGAGATCGATGCCGATTCGATAGGTCATGGTCCATCCTATGTGCGGGTTCGCTTGTCCCTCTATCCTCCAACGCGGCTCTTGCTCAAGAGGCCGCGAGGCGTCACCATGGTGCCCATGGCGGAAGCGGTGATCGACGCGAAATACCTCAAGGGCCCGATGCCGGTGCTGCGCGCCGCGCGCGCCCTGCGCGCGCTCGATGCCGGAGAAAAACTGCGCGTGCTCGCGACCGATCCCGGCACCGTCGCCGATTTCCGCGATTTCTGCCGCGACAACGGCCACGCCCTGATCTCCTGGAGCGAGGCGAAAGGCGTGTTCAGCTTCACCATCAGGCGCGGCGAAGGCGCGAAAACCTGACATGCCGGTCGCCCTGATCACCCACCCCGACTGTTTCGATCACGATACCGGGCCGCACCACCCCGAGCGTCCGGCCCGGCTGCGCGCCGTGCTCGCCGCCCTCGAAGCGCCCGAGTTCCAGCCCCTGCTGCGCGAAGCCGCGCCCGAAGCGCCGGAAGAGGCGATCCGCGCGGTGCATCGCGACGAGTATGTCGATGCGATGTTCGCTCTGGAACCGGAACCCGGCCAGCACATCCATCTCGATGCCGATACGGTGGCCAGCCCCGGCACGCTGCGTGCCGCCCTGCGCGCCGCCGGCGGCGCGATGCGCGGGGTCGATGCGGTGCTGGAAGGCTGGGCGCGCGCCGCCTTCGTCGCGACCCGCCCGCCCGGCCACCACGCCGAGCCCGACCGCGCGATGGGGTTCTGTCTGTTCGCCAACGCGGCGATCGCCGCCAACCACGCCCGCGCCCACGGGCTGCGCCGCATCGCGGTCGCCGATTTCGATGTCCATCACGGCAACGGCACCCAGGCGATCTTCGAGAACGACGCCGATCTGTTCTACGCCTCCTCGCATCAATTCCCCTGCTACCCAGGCACCGGCCGCGCCACCGAGCGCGGCATCGCCGGCAACCTCGTCAACGCCCCGCTCCGGCCCGATACCGGATCGGCGGAATTCCGCGCGGCGTGGCGCGACATCCTGATCCCCGCGCTGGATTGGTTCGCCCCGGAACTGCTGATCGTCTCGGCGGGGTTCGATGCGCACCGCGCCGATCCTCTCGCCCAGCTCAATGTCGAGACCGAGGATTTCGCCTGGGTGACCACCGCGCTGATGGATGTCGCCGAGCGCCATTGCGGCGGACGCATCGTCTCGCTGCTCGAAGGCGGCTACGATCTCGGCGCTCTGGCGGCGGGCAGCGCGGCGCATGTCCGCGCCTTGATGCGCATCTGATTCGCCGCTACCGCACGGGAAATCCAGGAGTTATTCCGATGCCAACCACGCCGGACCCCGCGCCTGATATTGCGTCCTTCTCGTTCGAGGAGGCGCTGGCCGAACTCGAACGCATCGTGCGCGGGCTGGAATCCGGCCAGCAAAGACTGGAGGACGCCATCGCCGCCTATGAGCGTGGCGCCGCGCTGAAGCGCCATTGCGACGCGCGGCTCGCCGAGGCGGAAAGCCGGGTGCAGGCGATCGTCGCGGGCGCCGGCGGCGCGCTCTCGCTGAAGGACGCGCCATGAATCTCGCGCCGGAGAACACAACGCTGCGCGCGGCGCTGGACGATGCTGCTTCGATCATCGAATCCGAGCTGGATGCGCTGCTGCCGCTGGCCGAAGGCGAGGAGCGCCGGCTGGTCGAGGCGATGCGCTATTCCGTGCTCGGCGGCGGCAAGCGGATGCGCGGCTTTCTGGTGATCGAAACCGCGCGGATGTTCTCGGTCAATATCACCTGCGCGGCCAGGGTCGCCGCCTCGGTCGAGATGCTGCACGCCTATTCCCTGGTCCATGACGATCTTCCGGCGATGGACAATGACGATCTCCGGCGCGGCAAACCCTCCTGCCACAAGGCGTTCGACGAAGCGACCGCGATCCTCGCCGGCGATGCGCTGCAGACCCGCGCCTTCGAGGTTCTCGCCGAGCCCGACACCCATTCCGACCCCGAGGCGCGCTGCGAACTGGTCGCCGCCCTCGGCGCCGCCTCCGGCGCGCGCGGCATGGCCGGCGGGCAGATGATCGACATGGTCTCGGAAGGCCAAACGCTGGAACCGCCGATGATCACAAGGCTGCAGGCGCTGAAAACCGGCCGGCTGATCCAGTACAGCGCCGAGGCGGGGGCGATTCTCGGCCGCGCGCCCGGTCCGCTGCGCCATCTCATCGCCGCCTATGGCCGCGATCTCGGCGCCGCGTTCCAGATCGCCGACGATATTCTCGATGCCGAAGGCTCCGAGGCGACATTGGGCAAAACCGCCGGCAAGGACGCCGCCCAGGGCAAGGCCACCATGGTCTCGGTGATGGGGGTCCAGCGCGCGCGCATGCACGCCGGGCACCTCGCCCAGCAGGCCGCGACCTATCTCGACAGTTTCGGCGAAAAGGCCGACCTGCTCCGGGCATTGGCCGCCTTCACCGTCGCCCGGCGCAGCTAGCCGATGCAGGGCGGGTGAGGGCGATGCGCCTGGTTGCCGTCACCCGCATCCTGAACGAAGACGATATCGTCGAAGCCTTCGTGCGCCACAACGCGGTCCATGTCGGGCACATGATCTTTCTCGACAACGGCAGCACCGACCGTACCCTCGCCATCCTGAAAGCGCTCAAGGACGAGGGGTTTCCCCTCACCGTGTTCCAGACCCTGTCGGCGCGGTTCGACGAAGCCTCGTTCAACACCTGGCTCTATCGCCTCGCCGACCAGATGCACCGGGCCGATTGGGTGATTTTTCTCGACGCCGACGAATTCATCGCGGCCGAGACCGAAACCAGCCTCGCCGAAGCGCTTGCCGGCCGCGATGACGACGATCAGGCGATCACCGTGCCGCTCATCCATTATTTTGACTATGCGGAAGACGACCGGACCGAGCCGGTCGTGCCGGTCAGGATGCGTTGGCGGATGCGCGCGCCCACCGGCACCTACAAAATCTTCGTGCGCGGCGGTCTGGGTACCCGTGTCGTCATCGATGCCGGCAATCACTGCGGATTTCTCGACGGCAGGATGTTACCGGCGCCGCTCGACCGGCGCATCGGCCTCGCCCATTATTCGCGCCGCTCCGGCTGGCAGAACCTCCATAAAATAGTCAATGGCTGGCTCAAGATCCTCGCCGCCGGCGAGGCGGCGATGGCGCAGGGTTGGGCGGCGCATTACCGCGCGCCATTCGAGCAATTGCGCGATACGCCCGGCACGCTCGTCGGCAATCCGCTCTATTTCTCGCCCGGCGCGGACCGTTCGATCGCCGAGGAAGCGCCTCTGGCCTATCGCGGCGGCGCGCTGCGCTATACCGAACCCGCCGATCCCGCGCTGAAAGCCCTTGAACTTCTGCTGCGCTACGCCGAGCAGCTCGCCCGCAGCCATGGCAGGCTGATCGACCAGTCGGTCGAAGCCCGCCGCCTCGCCGATGGCTGGAACGCCGAGCGCCGCTTCCTGTTCTGATCCGGTTTTTCCGGCTATGATGACCCGATGACGAACGGGCACCGGCATATCTTCCTGGGCGAGAGCAATGCGCGCAACGAGCGCCGCACCTGGTTCGTCGTGGCGCTGACCACGGCGATGATGCTGGTCGAAATCGTCGGCGGAACTCTGTTCCATTCGATCGCCCTGGTCGCCGACGGCATCCATATGAGCACCCATGCCGGCGTCATGCTGCTCGCGGCCCTCGCCTACCGCTATGCGCGCCGCCATGCCGAGGATTCGCGATTTGCGCTGGGCACCGGCAAATTCGGCGATCTCGCCGCCTTCGCCAGCGCCATCGTGCTCGCGATGTTCGCGCTCCTGATCGGCTACGCGGCGATCAGCCGGTTTTTCGCGCCGGAACATATCGACTATGCCGCCGCCATCCCGATCGCGGTTATCGGCCTCGCGGTGAACGCGGCGAGCGCGCTGCTGCTCGCTGGCGATCACGACCATGGCCATGATCATCATCACGGTCACGACCATGGGCACGACCATCATCACGACGACGCGCATCCGGTGCAGAGCCGGTTCGGCCTGTTCGCGCTTGAGGTGTTCGAAGACGGCGTACCGCCGCGCTTCCGCCTGACCGGCCCGGCCGAGGGCCTCGCCGCGACCATCGAAACCGTCAGGCCGGATGGCACGCGCCAGAGCTTCGCCATGGTCGCGCGCAGCGGTTTTCTGGAGTCGCGCGACGAGATCCCCGAACCGCACCAGTTCCAGGCGGTCGTGCGGCTGGATCGGGGCGGAACGTCGGAAACCCACGACATCGCGTTCGCGGAGCACGCGCATGACGATGCGCTGCATCGCGACAACAACATGCGCGCCGCCTATGTCCATGTGCTTGCCGATTCGGCGGTCTCCGGGCTGGTGATCGCCGGGTTGCTGATGGCGAAATTCCTTGGCTGGGTCTGGATGGACCCGATCATGGGGCTCGTCGGTGCCGGCGTCGTCGCCAACTGGTCCTATGGGCTGATCCGCGCCGCCGGCGCCATCCTGCTCGACATGACGCCGAGCCCGGATATTCCGGCGCGGATTCGCTCGGCATTGGAGCGGGACGGCAACCGGATCACCGATCTGCATGTCTGGCGCCTCGGGCCGGGCCATCTCGGGGCGATCATCGCGCTCCAGTCGCCCGCGCCCGCGCCGCCGGAGCGCTACAAGGCGCAGCTCGCCGCGATTCGCGAACTCTCGCACGTCACCGTCGAGGTCGAGGAAGTCGTATAGTCAGACCATAGCCGCGCCGCACATGCGCTCCAGCACGGCGAGCGGCGCGGTCTCCGGCCGCGCCAGCGCGCCCGGTTCGACATAAAAACTCTGTTCGAGCGCATTGCGCCCGGCGGTCGCCGCGTGCGCCACCTGATCGGTGAACACCGCCCAGGCGCAGCCGGGCGGAAAATCGACCTCCTGTACCGGCGCATCGCGCTGCCAGCCGAGATCGCGCTTGGCGGCGTCGTGCAGAAACAGCATCACCTCGTCGTAGCGGCTGCGCCGCGCCCTGGTTACGCCGAGCCGGTGCAGCAGCCAGGATTTTCCCGGCACCGCGCGCGGCAAGGACGGCAGGAACCGCGCCGCATAGGTTTTGAAATCCGGCCCGATCCGCCAATGGCGCGGCGTGCCGTCGAGGTCGATATTGGCGAAGACGCGCAGGATGCGCCGGCCTTGCATCGGGCGGCTCGGAAACGCATCGACATGCAGGCGCTTGTCGTCCTGCCGCCAGGAGGAGTGCCGGCCGGAAATCTCGACCGGGCGGAAGCTGGTCCGCGCCCGTTCGAGCCCGGCGGCATAATGCGGCAACAATCCTTCGACCAGGGACCGCGCCGATTTGCCGAACCGGTCGAGCATCGCGGTCAGCGTTGCCAGTTCGGTGCCGGAGATGGTGCTGCCCTTGCACTGGCCGGTCGCGGGATCGAGGCTGATATTCTTGGCCGAACCATCCGAGCCGGCGGAGCGGACCAGCGCCGTCTCCGTGTCGTCGAGCGGAAAGCCGAGCGACGGGAACAGCAGAACCGCCCCCGCCTCGAGCCGCTCGGCGGCACGCCGGCGGAAATTGTCGTCATAGGGACCGGCCCAGGAAACGATGTCCAAGGTTTCGATCATAGCAGGCGAATTCTAGACGATTTCCGGCAAAGATGAAATCACATTTTATCGAGATGAGCGGTGTCGCTGTGACAAAAAGTTAGTCATAATAACTGTCCTTTGTTTCACGTGAAACAAAGGAACCAGACCGGACCTATTTGCCCAAATCCGCCCGGATACATCGCTTGCACCGTCCGGTCGTTCTCTCCATGAATATCCGACATCCGTTCCCGTCCTGCCGGAGCCCGCCATGAGCGACGAAACCGACCTGGTTGCAACCGACATCGTCCGCCGCGCGCGTGCGGTGGTCGAATGCATTGCCGACCCCGAGCTGCCGATGCTCAGCGTCGTCGATCTCGGCATTTTGCGCGACATTCTCCCTTATCAGGGCGGCGTCGAGGTACTGATGCTGCCGACCTATCCGGGCTGCCCCGCGCTCGACATGATCGCGCTGGAAATCAGCAGGGCCCTGACGGCGGCGGGAATTTTCCCGGTCAAGGTGACGATGGTGACCAGCCCGGTCTGGAGCACCGAATTGATGTCGGCAGACGCGTTGCGCAAGCTGCGCGACGCCGGCATCGCCCCGCCGGAACGCAACAAGCCGGTGGTCTGCCCGAAATGCCTGGCCGACGCGGTCGAGGAAATCAGTCCGTTCGGCGCGACCGCCTGCCGCGCGGTGTGGCACTGCACCGAATGCGGCGAAAGCTTCGACCGTTTCAAGTGCCATTAGCTTCAAATGCCGCTATGCGTAGGAACTTCAGAGCCACCACACTAATAACCAATCTCATGAATCTCGACTCATGAGATTTGGTATGCGCGCGGGTTGGCGGGCGGCGCGCGCGAACATAAAGAGCGAATACCATGGGTCGCGATCAGCGAGACATGGTATAAGAACGATATGGCTTTAAGCGGAATCGCGCAGCGACCCGCAGAGCTGTGAAATTGCCCGCTCTAACGTGCCGTGCCGGGATTTCAGGATCGTTCTGAAATCCGGGACGGCACGAGACCGGTAATTCCAGAACCGGGATTCAGGGCGATCCGACGGGAGCCGATAGCGCGGATTCACCAGGAGCAAAGGCTGAATTGGCTTGGCATGGGGTTTGCTTATCTGTCTGCATCATCAGGCAGCAGGCGCGGAGCTTCGCGCCATAGGAGCAAACATGAACCCGTATGCGGCTCAGATCCGGTTCTTCTCGATCGCGCCGGATCGCATCGAGAATTCATCAATGAGGCTGGGATGGCAGCGGCCCCTGTCATTGCGCACAAAGGCGCCTTCGAGCCGGAACGAACGGCGCGGCATCGCGATGCCCGGCCTGACGGCGGTGCTTCCGTGTCTCTGCTCCTGCCTGTTGATTCTGTGGTTCGCGTTGTATTTCATTCCGGCGGCGCAGAGTTTCGCGCGGAACCTTGATGCCGGCAGTCATGGTCGTTGGATGAACGTCCAGTCAGGACACTGAAAAGCCGGTGCTTTCAATCATGGGCCGAAGACGATCGCGCCGCCTCGCGGAGCAGGAATTTCTGGATCTTGCCGGTCGAGGTTTTCGGCAGCTCGCCGAAAATCACCCGTTTCGGCGCCTTGAACCGCGCCATACTGGCCCGGCAATGCGCGATGATGTCTTCGGCGCTCGCCGCCATGCCCGGCTTCAGCAGCACGAAGGCGCAGGGAACCTCGCCCCAATGCGCGTCCGGGGCGGCGACCACGGCGGCTTCCAGCACCGCCGGATGGCGGTACAGCACAGTTTCCACCTCGATGGTCGAGATGTTCTCGCCGCCGGAAATGATGATGTCCTTGGCGCGATCCTTCAGCTCGATATAGCCATCACGATGCGTCACGCCGAGATCGCCGGTGGCGAACCAGCCGCCCGCGAAAGCGGCTTCGGTGGCGTTCGGGTCCTTGAGATAGCCCATCATGGTGATGTTGCCGCGCATGAACACCTCGCCCATGGTGGCGCCGTCGGCGGGGACCGGTGCGTGGGTCATCGACTCCGCGACCATCAGCCCTTCCTGCACCGGGTAGGTTACGCCCTGGCGCGCGCGCAGCGCGGCACGCTCGCTAGGCGGCAGATCGTTCCATTCATCCTTCCAGGCGCAGACCGTGACCGGCCCATAAACCTCGGTGAGGCCATACACATGGGTGACGCGGATGCCGAGCGCTTCCATCCCCTCGATCACCGCGGCGGGCGGCGGCGCGCCGGCGGTCATCATCGCGAGACCGCGGCCCGCGAAGACCGCGCGCACCGGCTCCGGCGCGTTGAGCATCATGTTCATGACGATCGGCGCGCCGCAGAGATGGGTGACGCCGAAGCACCCGATCGCGGCGGCGATCGATGCGGCGTCGATCCGGCGCAGGCAGACATGGGTGCCGGCCAGCGCGGTAACGGTCCAGGGAAAGCACCAGCCGTTGCAGTGGAACATCGGCAGGGTCCAGAGATAGACCGGATGCTGGCCCATGCTCCAGGTGACCGCGTTGCCCAGCGCGTTCAGATAAGCGCCGCGATGGTGATACACCACGCCCTTGGGTTTGCCGGTGGTGCCGGAGGTGTAGTTAAGGCTGATCGCCGACCATTCATCGTCCGGGAAGCGCCAGGCGAATGCCGGATCGCCCGAAGCGAGCAGGGCTTCGTAGTCCATGATGCCGAGACATTCGCCGCCCCCGCCTTGAGCATGGGGCCCTTCGGGATCGGCGATGTCGATGACGATCGGCGCGGCATCGCCGAGTTCGGCCAAAGCGGCTTTGACCACCGGGGCGAATTCGGTGTCGGTAAGCAGAAGCTTCGCCTCGCCGTGGCGCAGGACATAGGCGATGGTCGGGGCGTCGAGCCGAACGTTCAGGGCGTTGAGCACCGCGCCGGCCATGGCGACGCCGAAATGCGCCTCGACGGTTTCGGGAATGTTCGGCGCCATCAGCGCGACGGTGTCGTTCGCGCCGATGCCCTGGGCGACCAGCGCCGAGGCGAGAGCACGGCAGCGGCGATAGGTTTCCGCCCAGTTCTGGCGCCGCGCGCCATGGACGATGGCGGTGCGCTCGGGCCAGATCGCCGCACTGCGCGCGAGGAACGACAGCGGTGAGAGCGGCTGGTAATTCGCCGCGGTCTTGCCGAGTCCGGTGCGATAATCGGTCATGGACGGTTCCTGTCGTTCGTTGCGCGGAAGTTAACAGCATGTAGGCCGCCTCGCCAATCGCGGCGGGGTGATCGCCGTGCGCGGTGTTGTGAATGCAAGCCGCGCGTGGCGTTCTGGACTTTGCAGGCGGACGCGCCAAAATCGTCCGACGATCGGCGTTGCCGAGATCACGGGATCATAGGAGATGCGTCATGGCCAGGAAAAGACGTTGGTTGATCGCGGCGGCCGCGGTGGCGCTCCCCGCTGCGGCACTGGCGGCCCACCGGGGGACCGGCACGAATAATAGACCGGGGACCGGGGCTTTCTATCGGCCTGTTGCCGCCGCGCAGCGGGTGCAAGGTGCGGTTCGCCCGGTCGGAATGATGGTTCCGGCATTTCAGCCGGTGATAATGGAACTGCCGCCGCTGGTGCCGATGGCGCTGATCCGTCAAGTTGTTCTGATACAGGATCAGATGCAGGCGAGTATGGCCGCATTGCAGCAATTTGCGATGCAACCGATGATGACGGCTTCACCTCCGCCGGGCGGTGCCGGCTTTGCCCAGGTGACGATGGTATCGGTGAGTGGTCTGCGTGGTGCGTGCGGCGAGAGCATGACCGTCGTGCCGGGGCCAAACGGTCAGCCGGTAGCTTCGGTCCGGCGGTTCGGCAATGGCTGCGCGCCGGTTCCGGCGGCGATGCCCGCGCCGGTGGCGCCGATGTCTGCCCCCGCTCAAGCCGTACCGCATCTGCCACCTGGCGCGCTGCCGCCGCCATCCAAGCTGATCTACACGGATTACAAGCTTCCGCAGAAGACTTCCGTACCCGCGCAGCAGGGCTGAGCACGAGGCGGCGGGGCAGAAATGCGCCGCCGGCCTTGCCGCCATGGTCGCCGATGGCTAGTAGGGATCGCCAAGGTTTCGCAACTCCCCGAAGGTGAACCATGGCTTCCCCACAGACTGACGCCGGACCGCGCGGCATCGACCGGATCACCGAGGCATTCGCCTTCGACGACGTGCTTCTGGTGCCCGATTATTCGCAGGTCCTGCCCGGCGCGGTCGATACCGAAACGCGGCTGACCCGCACGATCCGGCTGAACATCCCGCTGATCTCGGCGGCGATGGACACGGTGACCGAAGCGCCGATGGCGATCGCCATGGCGCAGCAGGGCGGCATCGGCGTGATCCACAAGAATTTCACCCCCGAGGATCAGGCCGCCCAGGTGCGGCAGGTGAAGAAATTCGAGAGCGGCATGGTGGTCAACCCGCTGACCATCCATCCCGACCAGACCCTGGCCGATGCCCAGGCGCTGATGACGCAATACCGGATCTCCGGCGTTCCGGTGGTGGAACGCGAAACCAATCGCCTGGTCGGCATTCTGACCCATCGCGACGTGCGGTTCGCGACCGATCCGGCCGCGCGGGTTTACGAGCTGATGACGCGGGAGAATCTGGTGACCGCGCCCGCCGATGTCGCGCCGGAAGTGGCGCGGCACCTGCTGCACAAGCACCGGATCGAGAAGCTGCTGGTGGTCGACGACGCCTATCGCTGTGTGGGCTTGATCACCGTGAAGGACATGGATAAGGCCGAGGCGCATCCGCTCGCCAACAAGGACGAGCTGGGGCGGCTGCGCGTCGCCGCGGCGACCGGGGTGGGCGAGGATGGCGCGGTGCGCGCCGAGGCGCTGATCGGCGCCGGAGTAGACGTGATCGTGGTCGATACCGCGCACGGCCATTCCGAGGGCGTGCTGCGCGCGGTCTCGCGGATCAAGGCGCGGTCGAACGCGGTGCAGATCATCGCCGGCAATGTCGCGACGCCCGAAGGGGCGGCGGCGCTGATCGAGGCGGGAGCGGATGCGGTGAAAATCGGCATCGGGCCGGGCAGCATCTGCACCACGCGGGTGGTCGCCGGGGTGGGGATGCCGCAATTCACCGCCGTGCTGGAAACCGCCGCCGCATGCCGCGAGGCTGGCGTGCCGGCGATCGCCGATGGCGGGGTGCGCACCTCGGGCGACATGGTCAAGGCGCTCGCCGCCGGGGCGGATTGCGTGATGGTGGGCTCATTGCTCGCCGGCACCGACGAAGCGCCGGGCGAGGTGTTTCTGTATCAGGGGCGCTCGTATAAATCCTATCGCGGCATGGGCAGCCTAGGGGCGATGGCGCGCGGTTCGGCGGATCGGTATTTCCAGCAGGAGATCAAGGACACGCTGAAACTGGTGCCCGAGGGAATCGAGGGCCGCGTCGGCTACAAGGGGCCGATGGCGGCGGTGGTGCATCAACTGGTCGGCGGGCTGCGCGCCGGCATGGGCTATACCGGCTGCGCCAATATCGCCGAATTGCAGACCAAGGCGCGGTTTCGGCGCGTCACCGGGGCTGGGCTGCGGGAAAGCCATGTCCATGATGTCGCGATCACCCGCGAAGCGCCGAATTACCGGCAGGACTGAGACCCTATCATGACACCGGCCGGACGGCTTCAGGCGGCGATCGAGCTGCTCGGCGCGATCGAGGCGGATCGCCGGCCCGCGGACGCCGTCGCCAACGAATTCCTGCGCACCCGCCGCTTCATCGGCGGCGGCGACCGGCGCGACATCGGCGAGACGGTGTGGTCGGTGCTGCGCGCGCGGCGCCGGCTGGGCTGGTGGCTCGAACGGATCGGCGCCGAGCCGACACCGCGCCTGATGGTGCTGGCGCTGATGGTGCTGGGCGGGGTGACGGTGCATCGCGCGGCCTCCGAATTCGGCGCTTCGCGCTTCGCCCCGCCGGCGCTGGACGAGGCTGAGCGCCGGGCGCTGGAGAAGCTCGACACGCACACGCTCGATCATCCGAACATGCCGGACGGGGTGCGGCTCGAAATGCCGGATTTCGTCGTGCCGCTGCTGCGCGCGCGGTTCGGCGAGAAATTGGCGGCGGAATGCGCGGCGCTGATGGTACCGGCGCCGCTCGATCTGCGGGTCAATCTGCTCAAGGCGACGCGCGAGGCGGCGATCGGCGCGCTGGCGAAGGCAAAACTCAAGGCGGAGCCGACGAAACTGAGCCCATGGGGCCTGCGGCTGGCGGCGCGGCAGAGTGTCACGACCTCGGCGCCATTCCGCGATGGCTTCGTGGAAATCCAGGACGAGGGCAGCCAGCTGGTCGCCTTGCTCGCGGATGCGCAGCCGGGGATGCGCGTCGCCGATTACTGCGCGGGCGCGGGCGGGAAAACCCTGGCGCTGGCGATGACCATGCAAAACAAGGGGCACATCATCGCCTGCGATGTCTCGGCCCCGCGCCTCGACGGCGCGATCAAGCGGCTGCGCCGTGCCGGCGTGCATAATGCCGAGCGGCATCTGCTCGCGCCGGGCGATAAATGGGCCAAGCGGCAGGAGCGGAAATTCGATGTCGTCCTGGTCGATGCGCCCTGCACCGGAACCGGAACCTGGCGGCGCAATCCCGATGCGCGGCTGCGGCTGACCGAAACCGATCTCGCGGAACTGACGGCAAAGCAGGCGGCGATCCTCGACGAGGCGCAGCGTCTGGTCAAACCGGGCGGCGCGCTCATCTATGCGACATGCTCGATGCTCGCCCCGGAAAACGAGGATCAGGTCGCGGCGTTTCTGCGCCGCCATCCGGGGTTTCGCGTGACCAAGCTGGGCGACGCGTTTCCGGCCCATCTTCGGGGCGATTATCTGCGCCTGTCGCCCGCGCGCGACGGCACCGATGGTTTCTTCGCGTGCCGGCTGGAGCGCGCGGCATGACGGCGCCGCGATGATTACCATACGGCGCGCGCGGCCTTCGGATGCGCCGGGGATCGGCGATGTCCATGTCGCGAGCTGGCGCAGCACCTATGCCGGGGTGTTGCCGGAGCCGGTGCTGACCGGGCTCTCGGCGCCGCGCCAGGCCGGGTATTACGACCGGGTGATCCGCAGTGGTGGCGGGGTGCATGTCGCGGTCGCGTCGGGGGCGGATGCGGCGCCCGAGAGCGGCACCAGGGTCGTCGGGTTCGTGACCGCGCGGCGGCGGCGGGGCGCGCTCGCCGAGGGCGAGATCGAGACGCTCTACGTGCTCGACGATTTCCGCGAGCGCGGGCTGGGGCGGCAATTGCTGCGCGCGGCGGCGGCGCATCTCGCGGCGCATGGCTGCAATTCGGTGTTCCTGTGGGTGCTGGCCGATAATCCGGCGCGCTGGTTCTACGAGCGGATGGGCGGCAGGCACGTGGCGGACGGCACGGTCGGGGTGGGCGGGATACCGGTGGCGCAGGCGGCGTATCGCTGGGAGCCGATCGATCCGCTGGTCGGGTAGGGCTTTTCGCCCTGAATATCGGCCTGAAAACCGGATATTTATTCTCGCATGAACCGTTGCGCGGCAGCCTCCCAGTTTTCCCCGTCAAACGGGTGGATCTTCAGCCGCGACAGGTCGATGTCATCGACACAGCGCAGATTCACGACCCACATGGTCGGAGCGATTCTTGGGTGGCTGAAAGGGCTGACACCGCAGGCTTTGCAGAAGTAGTGCTTGGCGGTCATTGTGCCGAATTGGTAGAAGCCGAGATCGGCTTCGCCGGACAGCATGCGGAAGTGCGCATCGTCTGTGCCGTGCCAGATGGCGCCTTTCTTGCGGCAGATCGAGCAGTTGCACTCAATGGCCGCGTCAACGTTACCGTCGAAGTCGAAGGTAATGCGTCCACAGTGGCACGCGCCTTTATGTCTTTGCATGCGATAGGTCCTTATTGCGCTCTTCCGTCGATCAGCGCGCTCCGGCTCTTGGATGCGCGGATTGCCAGACCGCGAGCAACTGCGCGGTATCGACATCGGTATAGCGCTGGGTGGTGGACAGGCTGGCATGGCCGAGCAATTCCTGGATCGAGCGCAGATCGGCACCGCCGGCGAGCAGATGGGTCGCGAAGGAATGGCGCAGCGCGTGCGGCGTTGCGTGTTCCGGCAATCCGTTGGCCCGGCGGAAGTCGCGCAGCCGTTTCTGCACCACGCCGGCATTGAGCCGCGCACCGCGCGCGCCGATAAAAAGCGGGGAGTCGGGCGCGGCCGGATGATGGCGCAGCCAGTCGGTGAGGGCGGTGCGGATGATCGGCAGGAGCGGAATAACCCGTTGCTTGCCGCCCTTGCCGCACACGATCAGCGCAGCACCCTCGGGCGGCAGATCGGCGATATCGAGGGACAGGGCCTCGTTGATGCGCAGGCCGGCACCGTAGAGCAGCGCCATCAGGGCCGAATCGCGCGCGGCAATGGCGAGAGTCGCCGCGTCATCGCCGATCGCATCGACAACCGCGCGCGCATCCGGCGCGGTCAGCGCGCGGGGCAGCGGGCGACGGGCGCGCGGGGTGACGATCAGGCCGGGGGCTTCGTTGGCGATGCCATGACGGAGCCTGAGAAACCGGTAGAAGCTGCGTATCGCGGAGAGTTTTTTCGCCCGCGTCGCGTTGCCCGCATTGGCGGCGATGGCGGCGAGATAGGCGCGCAGATCGGCCAGGGCGAGGCCGGCGAGATCGGCGCCGGTGGGCTCATGCCCGAGATGGTTGGTCAGGAAACCGAGAAATTCGGCGAGATCGCCGCCATAGGTCTCGGTGGTTTTGGCGGCGGCGCGGCGTTCCCCCGCTAACCAGGACAGGAACGCCGCGCGCAACGCAACTCCGCTCAGCCGTGACGCAGGGCCACCGGCCCCGCCCATCTCAGTGCTTGGTCGCGAGGCCGATATCGGTGATGCCCGATTTGCGGATCGCATTCATCACCTGCATCAGCCGCTGGTATTTGATCGACTTGTCGCCGGCGATGATGACATCGACCTTCTTGTTGGCGTCCTTGAGGCCGGTCAGATAGGTCTGCAGCCCCGCACGGGTGATCGACTGGTTTTTCACGTGCAGCCCGCCGGTGGGGTCGATCATGATGACGATCTGGGTCGGTTTCAGCTCGTTCGCCGTCGAGGCGCCGGGCAGTTGCAGCTTCACCCCGGAATCCGGGATCATTTTCAGCACGATCATCACGAAGAACACCAGAAGGAACATCATGATGTCGATCATCGGCACGATTTCGAGCCGGGGTCGCTCGCGTTCGAGCATACTATGCCTGCGGCGCATGGATCAGACTCCCGCGTATTCGGAGGCGCGGCTTTCGGCCAGGGTCTCGTTGCTTGCCGGCGAACCGTCCGACAGGCCCTTGGTATGGAAGCGGTTGACCAGGACGACCTTGATGAGTTCGAGCTGCTGGATGATCCGGCGGCTGAGCGCATTGAAGTAGTTCACGAAATAGACCGCGATGATGGCGATCAGCAGGCCGGCGCCGGTGGAGACCAGCGCATCCGCGATGCCGCCGGTGACCTTGGACGGGCCGCCATGCTGCGACAGCACGTTGAACGCCTGGATCATGCCGATGATGGTGCCGAACAGGCCGAGCAGCGGCGCGATGGTGACCGAGGTGTCGAGAATCCAGAGGCCGCGATTGATCCGCGGCATGCTGTCCATGATTTCTTCCTCGAGATGATTATCCAGTTCGTCGGCGGTATCGGCGCGCGAGGCCAGCGCGGTGACGATCAGGTGGCCTTGCAGCGTCTTGCTGTTCGCTTCGGCGAGGTCGCGCAGCCCTTCGACATTGCGATAGCCGAGCTGGCGCAGTTTCGCATGGATGCGGGTGCCGGCGCTGATCGTCCGCTTGAGCAGCCAGAGGCGCTCGAAAGCGACGACCAGGGTGATCAGCAGAAGGATGGGCATGACGGCCAGAAGGCCGCCGGTGAGAAGAACAAGTCGAATGATTTCATTCATGGGTTATACTCCTTGGTCTGAGCGGTCTCGTGCTGAGCGGTTCGGGTTGCGTAGGCGGGCATTTCATCCGCTCCGCCGCGTCCGCCCTGAGCGGCGCGAGGGCGGAAATGCGGCGAGGCGGCGATCAGTTCTTTCGTATAGTCGTTGCGCGGATGCGCGAGCACGTCGCCCGCCGGTCCGAACTCGACCAGTCTTCCGCCGTTCAACACGGCGACCTTGTCGGCCATATAGCTGACTGCGGCAATGTCATGACTGATAAGCATATAGCTTAAACCATCTTGACAAGCCAAATCTTTCAAAAGGTTCAATAAAAGTGCTTGGGTTGAAACATCGAGACTCGATGTGGGCTCATCGAGAACGATTATGCCAGGATTCGTGGCAAGAGCCCGCGCGATCGCGATGCGCTGCGCCTGGCCGCCCGAGAGCGAGCCCGGAAACATCGGCAGCATCCGCTCCGAAAGCCCGACCCGGTCGAGCAGTGCGGCGGCCTGGGTCCAGCGCTTGCGCTGGCCCGAGATTCCCGAGAGTTTCAGCGGTTCGGCGACGATATCGCCGATGCGCATCCGCGGGTTGAGGGATTCGCGCGGGTCCTGGAACACGACCTGGATGCGCCGCCTGGCGAGACGGCGCCGGCGGTGTTTCATCGCGCCGAAGCTTTCGTCCTCGAACACGACGCCGCCGTGATAGGGAATCATCTGCAGGACGGCGCGGCCCAGGGTCGATTTGCCGGAGCCGCTCTGGCCGACAATGCCGAGGCATTCGCCGTGCTTCAGGGTGAACGAGATATCTTCGAGCGCGCGCAGCCGGTCCTTGCGGCCGACGATGCCGCGCAGGAAGCTGGTCGCGGTTCGTTCGTAATCGACGGCGAGGCGATCGACTTTCAGCGCGGTGCCGTCCACCGTCCGCGCACGCGGCGGCGGCGACTCGGTCACCGCGTCGAGCGTGTCGGCCTGGGTGATCTCGCGGCCGCGCCGGCAGGCGAAGACCGTGCCGCCGGTGGTGTCGGGCGCCGGATAGGCGGTCTCGCACGCGGCTTCGCGGAAGGCGCAGCGCGGCGCGAAGCGGCAGCCCGGCGGGCGGGTTTCGGGATCGGGCAGATTGCCCTGGATGCTGGTCAGGCGGGTCTGGCCGAGCCGGGGGATCGCGCCGAGCAGCGCCTGGCTATAGGGGTGGCGCGGCTGGTCGAAGAAGTCGCGGGCGCGGCCCCATTCCACCGAGCGCCCGGCATAGAGCACGTGAACCTGATCGGCGTGTTCCTCGACGATCGAGAGATCGTGGGTGATGAACAGCACGCCCATGCGGTGTTCGCGGCGTAAGCGGGTGAGCAGCGCCAGAATCTGGCGCGCGACGAGAAGATCGAGCCCGGTGGTGGGTTCGTCGGCGATCAGCAGCTTGGGCGAGCAGGCCAGCGCCATCGCGATCATCACCCGCTGGCGCATCCCGCCGGAGAACTGATGGGGATAGTCGTCGAGCCGGTCGGCGGGGTTCGGGATGCCGACCTCACCCAGCAGATCGAGCGCGCGGGCGCGGGCGGCGCGGTCGCTCTCGCCGGTATGCAGGCGATAGACCTCGGCGATCTGATTGCCGACCCGCGTGGTGGGGTTGAGCGCGGAAAGCGGGTTCTGGAACACCATGCCGATATCGCGGCCGCGCACCCGGCGCATTTCGGCATCGTTCAGGCGCGTAAGGTCGGTATCGCCGAGCTGGACGCGGCCGGCGATTTTGGCGCCGCGCGGTAGCAGGCGGATGATGCCGAGCGAGGCGACCGTCTTGCCCGAACCGGAT
The DNA here is from genome assembly GCF_025499445.1 of Acidiphilium sp. AL. Classification (NCBI taxonomy): domain Bacteria; kingdom Pseudomonadati; phylum Pseudomonadota; class Alphaproteobacteria; order Acetobacterales; family Acidocellaceae; genus Acidiphilium; species Acidiphilium sp. AL. The sequence continues at coordinate 7,473 of NZ_JAIMBZ010000010.1, read as the reverse complement.
TCACCGACCAGCGCGGTCATTTCCCCGGCGGCGACGGTGAGATTGACATCGTCGAGGATCGGCACCGGCTTGCCGCGTCCGCGCTTGAGCGCGACCGACAGATTGTCGAGGGTGAGAACCGCGCTCATCGTGCCGCACCGAACCGCGCGAGCAGCCCCTGGCCGAGCAGGTTGGCGGCCATGATCGCCAGAAAGATCATCGCGCCGGACGGCAGGATCATCCACCACGGGTTGAGCGCGATCAGGTTCAGCCCGGTCTGCAGCAGGCCGCCCCAACTCGTGTGCGGCGGCTGCACGCCCAGGCCGAGAAAGCTCAGCGCCGAGAGAGCGAGCACCGAATCGCCGATCAGGAAGGTGGCGTTGACCACCAGGATCGGCGCCATCACCCGCAGGATATGAACGCGCGCGACATACCAGGTGCCGCCGCCGAACTGGCGGGTGGCGAGCACGAAATCCCGCCCGCGCTGAGCGATCGCCTCGTTGCGCACGAGCCGGGCGAGGCCGGGCCAGGACGTGACCCCGAGCAGGACGACCAGCGAAAAATCATTGAGCGGCACCAGGGCGGCGAAGAAGATCAGCACGACGAGGGTGGGCAGAGCGAGAATCGCATCGAGCAGGCGCATCAGCACCTTGTCGAACCAGGACGGGCCGAGTGCGGCGGCGAGACCGTAGACGATGCCGAGCATGAAGGTGAGAATCGCCGCCGGAATGCTGACGATCAGCGTCGCGTAGCCGCCGGAGATCAGCCGTGCGAGTTCGTTGCGGCCGATCTGGTCGGTGCCGAACGGGAAGGCGGCCGAGGGTGGCTGCAGGGCGTGATGGCCATGCACCGCATAAGGGCTCGCGTGATAGAGCAGCCCGCCGACCAGGCTGAAGCCGAGCACGAAAACCGACAGGGCGATGCCGGCGATCAGCGTGCCGCGGTCGCCGATCCAGATCGAGGCGCGTTCGATCGCCGAGCGGCGCAGCATTCCGCCGGGGGCGGCGAGCGATTGCGACAGGGAATTACTCATGATGCGCGTCCATCCTCATTCGAATCTCTCCCTGGGGTCGAGCAGCCCGTTCACCAGATCGGCGAGCAGATTGCCCAGCACGGTCATCACGCCGATCAGCAGCACGATCGCGGAAATCACCGGATAATCCTGCGACAAGGCCGAGCGCCACAGCAGGTAGCCGAGCCCCGGATAGTTGAACACGGATTCGACCAGCACCGAGCCCGCGAAAATATAGGGAAAGGACAGGCCGAGAATCGTGACCAAAGGCCGCAGCGCGTTGCGCAGCACGTGGCGGAACAGCACGGCGCGGAAGGTCAACCCCTTGGCCAGCGCGGTGCGCACATAGTCCTTGCCCAGCTCCTCATGTACCGAGGAGCCGAAATAGCGCGACAATCCGGCGACGCCGAGCAGCCCGACGGTGAGCACCGGCAGCACGAGATGCCGCGCATAGACCAGGAGGCCGGGGTTTTCGATGCGCAGATCGGTGATGCCGCCGGTCGGCAATATCCCGAGCGTCACGCTGAAATACAGGATGAAAATGGTGCCGACGAAAAATGTCGGCAGCGCGTAGAGCGAGAGTTGGAATGCGCCGATCAGCTTCGCCGGCCAGCGCCCGTAGGTGACGCCCTGGACCAGCCCGATGCCGATCGACAGCACGACCGAAAGCACGATCGCGCCGATATAGAGCGCCAGGGTGTTCGCCATGTAGTCGCCGACCAGCTGGGTGACCGGCCGGTTCAGCAGATAGGAATAGCCGAGCCGGCCCTGGAGCAGGTGCCACCACCAGATCGCGTATTGCTTCCAGAGCGGCGCCGCGAGGCCGAGGCGCACATTGAGTTCGTGGACGGCGGCGGGCGTGGCTTTCTGGCCGAGAATCGAATAGGCCGGGCCGCCGGGGGTCGCATGGGTCATCGCGAAGACGATGGACACCAGGATGACCAGCGAGAGGATGGCGGTGGCGAGCCGCGTGGTGATCATGCGCAGCATGTTTTTGCTCCTGCTCCGTGCCTCGTTCCGTGGTGGCGACGCCGGGTCATGGCTTGGTGTTCGCCGCGAGCTGGGCGCCGCAATGCGGCGTCGTCCAGTGCAGATATTGCGGCGACCAGGAGCCGGTTGGCGAGAATGTCTTGCGGATGCCGCGCAGCCCGTCGCGCGCGAGCAGCACGACGCCGGTATTGTTCTGGAAAATCACCGGCTGCTGCTCGGACGCGTAATCCTCGTATTTGTAGAGCGCCTGATTGCCGGGGGTGGTGGTCACCGCGGCGAGCAGGCGATCCATTTTCGGATCGTCATAGCCCATCTGGTTGTAATTGCCGTTGCTGCGGAACTGCGGGCCGTCCGACGGGTAGCTGCCGAGCGACCAGCCATAGCTCATCGCCTGCCATTCGAGCGGCTTGTAGGTCATCGCGATCAACTGGTTGAACGTCACCTGCCGGATATCCATCTGGATGCCGACCGCCCGCAAATTCTGCTGCCATAGCTCGGTCCACAGAGTTGCCGTCGCGCCGCCCGAGGGGATGACGTTGGTGAATTCGAGCTTCCTGCCGTTCTTTTCGCGAATCCCGTCCGGCCCGACTTTCCATCCGGCCGCGTCGAGCAGTTGGCGCGCCTTGGCCGGATCGTAGCCGACCGGATATTTGCCGGCGCGCGCCGAGGGCGACAGGAAGGTCGGCGGATCGACCGGCACCGGTCCGTATTGCGGCTTGACCGTGTTATGGTAGAGGACCCGGATCGCCTGTTCCTGGTTGATCGCATCCGCGATCGCCTGGCGGACGCGGAGGTCGCGGAAGAACGAAACGCTCGGGTTTTTGTAGTTCAGCTGGATCATCTGGAAGCCGAAATTCGGTGTCACCTCCATCATCCGCACGTTCTTCAGCCGGTGGCCGGCTTGCCAGAGCGAGAAGGGCAGGTTGCTGACATCGAGCGTGCCGGTGCGCATGCCGAGGATTTCCGCGCCCGAGGAGTGCAGGAACTTCATGATGAAGCGGCGGATCCGCGATTTATGGCCCTGATAGGTGGGGTTCGGCCCGAAAGTGATGTGCCGGCCCATCTTGAAGCTGACGATCCGGTAAGGCCCGTCGATCACCTTGAAGAAACTAGGGTCGGATTGCCGGCGCCACATCTGGTTGACGGTATATTTGCCCCAGGAATGGGCGGGATAGGGGATGAACTGGCTGAGGCCGGTGATCTCGAACCAGTTCGGGTTGACCGGATGTTTCAGCACGATCTGGAACTGTTCGGGGCCGAGCACCCTGAAGTGCTTGATCAGCATCGGGATGCCGCCTGACCCATAGGGGATGTAGGCCGTGCCGAGCTTTTTGATCAGATCGTAGGTGAATTGCACGTCTTTGGTGGTCACCGGCCTTCCGTCGGACCAGGTCCAGGGCTTCATGGATACCGTGAAGGTCGTGTCGTCCTTCGAAACGCCGATCTTCGTCGCGAGGCTGCGCGAGAAATCGATCTTGTGGTCGCGGTTGACCCAGAGCAGCCCGTAATAGAGCAGGCCGGCGGCTTCCTGGTTGTATGCCGAGCTGAGCACGAACGTATTGAGCGAGGTGACCGAGGCGGGCGGGGTGCCGAGGCCGACGCCGGGCGGCACGATCACGGTGCCGCAGGCAAGCGGCGCGGCGGCGAAACCAGGGCGCGCGGTCGCCAGCGCGGCCAGGGCGGCGAGCCCGGCGGCGGCGGACAGGCGGCGCAGGATGCGATTCCGGGGAAGCGCATGGGCCGTATCGGCGGAATTGGGGTGGCCGGTCATGGGCTGGCGTTCTCCGCGACCCGCGCCGTGCATTGCGGCAGGGCCCAGTGCAGATATTGCGGCGACCAGGAGCCGGTGGACGGGAACGACTTGCGGATGCCCTTCAGCCCGTTGCGGACCATCACGACCGATCCCGGCTCGTTGAAAAAGATTTCCGGCTGCTGTTCCGCCGCGTAGTCCTGATACGCATAGAGCGCCTTGTCGCCCGGCTCGGTGCGCACCGCCTCGATCAGCCGGTCGAGCTTCTTGTTGCTGTAGCCGGCCTGGTTGTAGGCTCCGCCGGTTTCGAGCTGATTGCCGTCGGACGGATAGGAGGCGAGCGACCAGCCGAAGCCCATCGCCTCCCAGGTCAGCGGACGGTGCGACAGCGCGAGCAACTGGTTGAACGTCACCTGGCGGATATTCATCTGGATGCCGACCGCGCGCAGACCCTGCTGCATCATTTCGGCATAGAGCATCGCCGTCGCGCCGCCCGCATAGGTGAGATAGGTGAATTCGAGCCGCCTGCCGTCCTTCACGCGGATGCCGTCCGCCCCCGGTTTCCATCCGGCCGCGTCGAGCAGCCCGCGTGCCCTGGCCGGATCGTAGCCGACCGGATATTTGCCCGCCCGCGCCGAGGGCGACAGGAAGGTTGGCGGATCGACCGGCACCGGCCCGTGCTGCGCGTGGGACATGCCATGAAACAGCAGCTTGATAGCGGCTTTCTGGTCGATCGCGTCGGCGAACGCCTGCCGCACCTTCAGGTCGCGGAAAAAAGCGACTTTCGGGTTGCGGAAATTGATCTGGATGAAGTCGAACCCCCAGTTGGGGGTCATGCGGAGCAGGTTGATGTTCTGCAGGCGCCGTCCCGCCTGCCAGAGCGAGAAGGGCAGGTTGCCGATATCGAGCGTGCCGGTTTTCATCCCCGCGATGACCGCGCCGGACGAATGCAGGAACTTCATGACGAGGCGCGGGATTTCCGGCTTGTGGCCCTGGTAGGTCGGGTTGACGCCGAAAACGACGTGCCGCCCCATGCGGAAGCTGACCACGCGATAGGGGCCGTCCACCACCTTGACGAAGCTCGGCTGCGACTGGCGCCGCCATATCTGATTGATCGTGTATTTCCCCCAGGAATGCGCGGGGAAGGGGGTGAGGATCGGCAGGCCCTGGAGTTCGAACCAGTCCGGGTTGACCGGATGCTTCATCACGACCTGGAATTTTTCGGGACTCAGCACCGCGAGCGATTTGATCAGCGTCGGCACGCCGCCGGTGCCGTAATTCAGGAAGGTCGGTCCAAGTTTCCTGATGAGGTCGTAAGTGTACTTCACGTCCGCGGCGGTGACCGGCACGCCGTCCGACCATGTCCACGGCTTCATGGATACGGTGAAGGTCGTGTCGTCCGTCGAAACGTCGATCTTCGTCGCAAGGCTGCGCGACCAGTCGATCTTGTGGTCGCGGTTGACCCAGAGCAGCCCGTAATAGAGCAGGCCGGATGCCTCGGTGTCATAGGCCGATTTCGCGAGCAGCGGGTTGAGCGAGGTGACCGAGCCCGGCGGGGTGCCGAGGCCGACGCCGGGCGGCACGATGACGGTGCCGCAAATGGGCGGTGCCCCGGCAAAAACAGCGGGGGCGGTGACGATCGTGGCGAGGGTGAGCACGGCGGCGGACAGGCGGCGCGGACGGCGATTCCGGGGGCTTGTATGGGCTGTATAGGCAATCTGGTGGTCGTCGGTCATGGTCTGGTCTCGCCGGTTCTCGGAATGCGCGTCAGGTAGCAAGGATATCATGCAATGTAGCGCGAAAAGAGACGAGGCTTCTCTCATGAATGTGTATCTTAGAACGAATTGAGCAAGAAAAAATCATCAAATCGTGCAATCTGGAAGGGTTTTGCGCATCGGGGCGGCGCTGGCGCGCCACCCCTTTGCAACCGGACATTGTCCGATCAGAATTTCGCCGAGACGTTGAAGAAGATCGAGCGCGGGATGCCGACGAAGGAGGAAGCGTAGGTCGGGGTCGGCACGAAGCTGCCATTTAGCGGGATTTCCGCTGGCGCCAGGAAGAAGTGCTGATAGTAGTGCAGCCCGAGCAGATTGTGGATGTTCAGCGAGAATTTGAGCGACTGGATATGGTCGTAGCCGTGCAGCCGCAATTTGTAGCTCAGGAACAGATTCATCAGGATGTGGCCGGGCAGCTTGAAGTTCTGAACCGGCGGCAGACCGCCGAGCGCCTGGGCGAGATTGCCCGGCGCGGTCGGATAATAGGGCGAGGTCGCCTGAGACAGCGCCGAATTCGGAACGCCCGAAACGATGACCGGAGAATTCGGCAGCACCGGCAGATCGAAGGTGATGTATTGCTGGCCGGTATACTGGCCGGAGAGTCGGGCACTGAACGGTCCGCGATCGTATTCGACGCCGAAATTGCCCAGCCAGTTCGGAATACCGGCCAGTGGCTCGCCCTTGAACACGTAGCCGAATTGACCCTCGAACGGCGTATCCTGCGCGAAGAAATTGTTGAGATAATTCGCCTTGGTATAGGAGGCGTTGCCGAACAGTTCGATATCGTGGGTCAGCCGGTATTTGCCGGAGAATTCGTAGCCGCGATACTGGGACGATCCTGTGTTCGAATAGAACGACAGCAGGGTCTGGTAGTTGGTGTAGAACGAGAACTGGTCGTTGATCTTCTGGTAGTAGATGTCGGCGTTCAGATAGAGGCGCGAGGTGTCGTAGCGCATGCCGGCTTCGTAGAGATGCACGATTTCCGGCGTCGGCGCATGGGTCGTGCTCCCTGCCGTTCCGAGCGTATAATCGGTCGCCGGGGCGAAGCGGGCGGATTTGCCGTAGCTGGCGTAGGCGACCAGGTGATAGGGCAGGTCGTAGCTGATGCCGAAATAGGGTTCGGCCACCGCGCCCCAGTTCTGCAGTTTCGCCGGCAGACCCTGCAGGCTGAACTGGGTGATGTTGCTGGTATAGATCCCGGTGAAAGTGACGCCGGGCAGCAGGTGCAGCCTATTGTTCAGCAGGCTGATCTTGTCCTGCGCATAGGCCGAGTAGAGCGTGCGCTGGGTACCGCCGCCGAAGCCGAAGGAGTTGTAGCCGATCTCATTCGACATGTTCGGCGTGGCGTACATGAAGCTTTGGCCGCTGCTCGATTCCTTGGCGATCAAAGCGCCGATGGTGATGTCGTTATGCGGCAGGAAGATATTGGCCTTCGGGGTGAAGCCGATGGTGGTGCTGTGATTATTGATCTGCTCGGCGGATTCGCCGTAGGAATAGCAGGTCGCGTTGGTCGGGCTGCATCCCGCCGGCGCGAACATGAACGGATCGTAGGTGAAAAACCCCGGCTTGTAGGCGCCGGGGTTGGTCGCTACGCCATTGGCTACCGCCGTCGGCCCGAGAGCGCCGTAGCCGAGATAGGGAACCTGGAAATTCACCTGATACGGGAAATTCGGGTCCGGCGAATAGGTTCCTGGCGCGTAAGGGTTCATGAAGCTGGTGAAATCCGACGACGAGCGGATCATGAACAATTTGCCGCTGACGATCAGGTGCGGATTGATATAGGTCTCGTCGCTCAGGATCGCGGTGAGGTATTTGTTGTTTTCCTTGCTGAAGCTCAGGGAATGCGGGAAATTGTAGCTGTAGCTGTTGGCCTGCTGCAACGGGACCGGAATCGAGAATGCCGAGATATAGCCATCGGCCCGGTTGAACAGAATCGTTCCCGAAAGGTGGGATAACCCTTCGTCATA